>CAURFS010000089.1:0-7862 GCA_963523845.1 uncultured Campylobacter sp.
TCTCGACGCTGTGTTTCATCGCCTGCGGCGATAAAAACTGACCTTTTTTGATGTTTACTATCGCTTGTGTGCCGGCTGCGGCGACGAGCAGGTCGGTTTGGCGGCACAAAAACGCAGGTATTTGCAGCACGTCGGCGACGCGCGCGGCGGGCTCTGCCTGGTAGCTTTCGTGGATGTCGGTTAAAATTTTATAGCCGAACTTTTCCTTTACTTCGGCTAAAATTTCGCAGCCGCGCTCAAGCCCCGGGCCGCGGAAGCTTGAGATGCTGGTGCGGTTGGCTTTATCGAAGCTGCTTTTGAAGTAAAATTCCACCCCGCTCATTTCGTTAATTTTGCGTAAACTTTCCGCGACTTTCATTATCAGCTCGCGACTTTCGATCACGCAAGGTCCTGCGATCAGTATCATTAAAGTATCCTTTTTTAAAATTTGCGCGATTTTAGCGAAATTTTACTAACTCTTAATAGGGCTTACCGAAAAATCTCTCGTAATGTTCGTAAAAGCGCTTGTAGTAGGGGTTTGAGTAGCGTTTGCGCATGCCGTAGTTGTAGCACTCGATTGTGTCTTTTATATTTTTATTTTTGGCGTTCCAGCATTTGCGCAGGATTTTAGCACATTTGGTGAGGTTGTACATCGGGTTGAATATATAATCGATCTCATTTTGGCTAAAATTTACGGCGTTTAGCTGCCCGAGTCCCACGTCGATGCTAAAGCCGTCCTCGTACAGATACTTGGCGATCTGCACGGCGTAAATTTCGTTTGCCGGTATTATCGTAACGACCCATTTGCTGGAATTTAGGCTGTAGTTGCTCGTTTTGATGCGGACATTTTGATTGCGCAGGCTTGCAAAATAATCGGCATTTGCTTTGTTTGTCAAAAAGGAGATCGTGTAGGGCTCGAAGTCGCTTTCGATTTTGACGATGGTGTATAAAATTTCAGGCTTTACCCCTTCGTTTTGCGCTACTGCGGCGATGGCGTTTACGATCTCGTTCGGCGAGTAAGCGAACGTCTGAAGCGCTAAAAACAGGGCGAAAACCAACTTTTTCATCTAAATTTACCGAGCCTTTGATAAAATTTTATGTCGCAAGTATAGCACAATTTCAGTCTTTTCATCATTGTTTAAGTGAAAATTAATCGTATTGGATATATAATCACATTTCTTTTTTAAACCCAAACGGTCGCTTAGCTCAGCTGGTAGAGCGCCACCCTTACAAGGTGGATGTCGCAGGTTCGATCCCTACAGCGACCACCATTTTGAAATCCAAGGATTTCATACTTCTTTAGCACTTGCGTTGCGAGTGTGATTTTTGGTGCGACGGTAGTTCAGCTGGTTAGAATGCCGCCCTGTCACGGCGGAGGTCGTGGGTTCGAGCCCCATTCGTCGCGCCACTTCTTACGATGTCTTGCTAGCTCAGTAGGTAGAGCATCTCACTTTTAATGAGGGGGTCGTTGGTTCGAATCCAACGCAGGACACCACTTTTATCACTAATCAAATCGGCAAATTCTATGATTGATCGTTTATGTCTAAAAAGCCAAAAATAAGTAAGGATATAAAATGAAATTTTTTCTCATCATACTTAGTATTTATATTGTTCTTTCGGTGCTAAGTTTTTCACCTTGTGATATTAACGATATGTTTAGGCGAAACTACAATCGTATGGAGCAAAAATGCAGCTTAAAATTGATACGACGAGCTAATAATGGCAACAGCGGGGCATATAGGCGACTTTTCTATTTTTATGAATTTTATTTTTTAGATAGATATTGTATAGATTAAAAGACGCAGCAAGAATTAGACAAAGAGGAGTTAAATTTTATTAAAAAATTTCATTCCGGGAATTTAGATATATGCACGAATAACGACTTTATAGTTGGTTTATTAAAAAAGTGCGTTTTGAAAGAGGGAAATTTCACATTATGTACCGAGCAGATCGGAAAGGAAAAAGAGATTAACATGGATGAAGTCATACATCTATATTACGCGGATAGAAAGCCGAAAGAATAAGAGATTTCATGAAAAATAAAATTTACTTTATTGCCGCCGCTATAATATTATTTGCGTGGATATTTTATCTATATAAAGAGCAAAGCGCCTCTTGCGATATAAAAGATCTTTTTATGGGCGATTCCGAAATAACAAAAGAGTGCAGAATTGCTATAATAAGGCAATTTGAAAAGAATGGTAACCCGCGCGCATATAAAAGGCTGAGTTTGGTTTATGGAAAAATTTTAAGCGAAAGACCGACAGAAGAGGTTTTAGATGAGCTAGATCAAGAAGAGATAGAATTTTTGAAAAAATTGTATCCTGATTCAGAAATTCTATCTAAAGAGCTATCAAATAGAAAATAATCGATTTTTATAAACGCAAATTTGTCATAAAGATGGCTAAATTTAATAAAGAAATGAAAAGGACGGTGATTAATGAGCCTAGAGCTTTTATACCAAAATTCAACGAATTCTGATAAATTTAGCATCAATTCGTTTGTTGGAAAATTTATATATCAAAAAACTTGGTCGGATTGCGATTATTGGGAGTTGGATAAAGCTTTAATGCAAATTTTGAGCTTTTATCATGATAAAACGCTTCCAAAAGAAATTTTCGCCGCAATACTAGCGATATTTAATGATGTTATCGGCGTGGAGGACAAATCGGAAATTTATGTAAGCAATATGCTGTGTGCGAAAAACAGCGATGGCGTGGTGCCTAGCATATATGATAGATTTGAAAAATTAAACGTTCTGTGCAACAGCATCGTATTCAAACAAAAGCTTGACAATAGCGGTTTTTGGTATATTCCAAAGGATTAATGCAATGAAGGTTGTAAATTTTTATAGAAATACTGCATTTGATGATAGATATGATGCAAATTCGTTCATAGGCATGATTTTGGATTATAATTTATGGTCCGATGATGAATATTGGAAATTGGAAGCCGATTTAAAAAAAGATTTTGCAGCATTATAAAAACAAAGAGCTGGATCCAGAGATTATGCAGGGCATTATTTCTATTTCTAATGACATATTTCTAAACGGAAGTTGGCGCGATGTGGATGTAGACGCAAAAAGCGAATGTTTTAAGATGGACGAATATCAAGAAGATATAAAGCCGAACATTTTCGATAGATTTCGTCTTATAAAAAGCCTATTATTGGCGGTTGCATCAGGGGATGAAAATTTTTATAAAATCAAATTTTTCTATGAAAATTAATATAAATGATCTTTACTTCGCAAATAAGGTGTATAATTTAGCAAAAGCAAAAATTACGGTGGATAGAGACGAAAGGGCATAAAATGACATATATAAAAACATATCCCGATATGGTAGAGATGAGCGATTTTTTTGGTTTTTATCCGGATGAAATAGATAGAGATATTGGAAAATATACATTCGAAATAGACGGGTTAATATTTACATATTGTATAGTCGAGGGATGGGTGGAAATTACTATAAAAGCAGGCGGGGAAGCAGCTGTGAAATTTACCGCCGAATGCATCGAGTCCTTAAAAATCAGAAGAGATAAAGATGGCGAATTTATAGAGATAGGACAAAATTTTGCTATAGACAGAATGGTGCAGATAGAACTGTATATAAGACCGAAAATTTTATTAAAATATGCGAGTTTAGAATGCTAGATGAAACCCACATCCCAATAAAAGGAAACCCAAATGCAAATTGACGGAAAACATATATTTCGTAAGGGCGTGCTTCTGTACAAACTATGCGTAATGGCTTCTTTAGAATATCAAGATAAATATCTTGTGCACGCTACAGATGAAGATTGCGAAAATCCTAAGGAGATGGTATATTTTTTATGTGATTCCTGCGCTAATGCCCTATTGGAGGAATTTGAATTTTGCTTCTTGCCATACGAAAGGGATGCGCTAAGAGAGCTTAAGTCTCTTATTCTTAAAAACTTTAAGGACGATAGATCATTATACGTAGATGATTATGAATATTTAGTCTATCAGAATAAATCTTGGATAGAGGTCAGAGAGTTGGCTTTAAAAACAATCCAAATTTTTGGTTATGAGCTTAACGACTTCGACTATGACTAAAAGCCTTATAAGGATAAAAAGAATATGTATAAGCAAATAAAAGAGCTGCTAGAAAAGAGCGGTATAGAATTGAGCGATGGTTTGAAAGAGAGCGAAATAGACAAAATAGAGCAAATTTATGAGTTTAAATTTCCAAAAAGCTTAAGAGATTTTTTATCATATACATTGCCCATTTCGGTAGAATTTTATAATTGGAGAGACTTTAGCGATGAAAACATAAAGGAGATAAAGCAGGCTATGAACTACGTATTTGAGTACTTAAAAAACGATCCTATTGATGAAATTTTCCCAAACGAGAGCTATTGGAATACGCAAAAATGGGGTCCGATGCCCGAAGACAAATCTCGCAAGCGAGCCATTATACTAGAGGCAGCCAAAATCGCGCCTAAGATTATACCCGTATATTCCCATAGATATATGCCGTGTCTTAAATTACCGGATCCACCGGTCTTATCTATACACTATACCGATGTCATTTATTATGGGAAAAATTTATACGACTATTTTTTAAGGGAATTTGGTAAAAATCCTCTTGAGCCGATTAGAAAATGCCCGTATGTGCCTTTTTGGTCTGATTTATACTAAAATTTAATAAAGGCGAGTTTGCGTTAATCTACGCTTATTTGATTTTTAGAATTTTAAGAAAATATGCGTTAGCATAGTTAGGGTGGGGAAAAATGATAGAAGTAGTGATTGACTTTGATGAGTTACAAAAAGACAGAAGATATATTGATGAGTGGCATGATTATTGCCCCAAAGAAATAGAGCATAAGTTATACTCATATTTATCCGAAAAGCTGTATTTGCCGCTGCGTATCGGCCCTGATGCATTCGCGGACTTCTTTTGGTTTCTACGATTTAAAGAATGGAAAGACTACAGCGAGGAAGAATGGGAGCAATATGAAGATAAGGAGGAATGGGAAAGCTATAGCGAATATATCGAGGAAAAAGAAGAAAACTCACGATACGGTTTAAAAATAAGCAAGGCGTTCGAGACGATTTAAAGCTAATTTTCTTACATTTCAATGCATTTAAGAAAAAATACGGTGATTTGGCTGAGCGGTTACTCGACGTGATAAAATTTACGCTCTCGGAGACCGCCAAATACCCAGATTACGATGACTTGCTTGATATTCAAATAGAAATTCGAGGCTAGAAGATTATGAGGCGGCTATGAGAAATAAATTTAAGGAAAGTGGCGAATGATATACGGCGATTTGATATTTTTAAATTTGTTCCGTAATTACGAAGATGAATTTGCCGGAGTCGGTCGGTGCGACTTTGTAATTTATTTGAAAGAGCTGGTTAAGGCTGGAGAATATGGTATAGCGCTGGAAGATTTTTTAGTTCAAATGTATGAATATGATATAAAAATTTCTTCTAACGACTTAACAATTATAAAAAATTTATGCGAAGGCGTGAATATAGGTAGTGATTTATGGTCGGTTCTAGGCATTAGAGCGGCGGGCGATTAAAAATATATCTGAAAGGGGCTCTTATGATAGAAGAATATATAAAAATAATAGAGGATTTTTTGCAAAACAGAATCGACGTATTTGAATTTGAAAAGATATATTGGGATAAATTTATGAATGATAAAAATTTTCCCGATGAATATTATGAGCCGCTTAATAGACTTCTTACAGATATCGATGAATTTGAACCAGACGAAGAGTTGAAGGGTAATGATACGGCAGGAGATTCATTAAGCGAAGAGGATTTAAGGGAGTGCGCGAAAAAGGCTTTAAAACAAATTACACTTTTAAAATAGTAGTTTTATAAAATGATAATTTCTGCGAGAATTTTAAAAATATATTACGATATAATGCGCGCAAACCCATATCCCAATAAAAGGAAACCCAGATGCAGAAAAATAATGCACAAAAGGCTTTTATCGTCGAGCCTTTATATTGTCTTGCATCGAGAAAACATCAGATTAGATATATAGATAATTCCACTATCGATGAATATGCAACACCGGGCGAATTAGTCGAATATGTATATAATCCTCTAGAGATAGCCCAGAGACCGGAATACAAATTTCTATTTACAGAAACAGAACTAAAAGCCATAGCAGAGTATAAAGAAATGATCGATTATTTTTATAGCAAATATGACTACGATGAGATATACGATAATATGCCTGAAATTTGGAAAAAGATAATGGAGAAGTCATTAAGACTACTGAATATACTTTATACTTGGTTTCACTCTTGATGATTTTTATGAGCGCGGGGATTTAAAATCCAAAACCAACGAAACCCACATCCCAATAAAAGGAAACCCAAATGCAAATTAACGGAAAAGAGATATTTGAGAAAGGCGGGCTTATGTTTAATTTAAGCCGAATGGCTTCTTTGGAGCATCAAGATAAATATCTAGTGCATGTCACAGCTAAATCTTACGAAGACCCTGTGGAGATGATAGATTTGTTATATGATAATTGCAAGAACGCTTTATTGGAGCAATTTAAATTTTGCTTCTTACCATACGAGAGGGATGCGCTAAGAGAACTTTTGGAGCCCATAGATAGATACTTTAAAGATCAAAGCTTGCTAGAAGGCATAGGTGAGTATTTGGTATATCAAAATAAATCCTGGATAGAGGTCAGAGAATTAGCTTTAAAAACTTTACATATTTTCGGATATGATTTAGGTGACTTTGACCTATATTAAGCCCATGGAGCTAGCACTTAAATAAAAAGGAAACCCAAATGCAAATTAACGGAAAAGAGATATTTGAGAAAGGTGGTCTTATGTTTAATTTAAGCCGAATGGCTTCTTTGGAATACCAGGATAAGTATCTAGTACATGCCACGGCCAAATATTATGAAGACCCATCTGAAATGGCAGATATTTTATATACCGAATGTAAAAATGCCTTATTGGAACAATTTAAATTTTGTTTCCTGCCATACGAAAGGGATGCACTAATGGTGCTTGTGGAACTTATAGATAAAAATTTTAATAACCGCAGCTTATTAGAGGCAGACGGTTACGAATACCTAGTCTATCATAATAAATCATGAGTAGAAGTCAGAGAGCTAGCCTTGAAGACTTTGTATATTTTCGGCTACAAACCAGAAAACTTTAATTATGATTAGCCCATATTAGACCTGGTAGAATGAAATTTACCCTATATATCTTTAAATCTGCTGCTATGTCTAAGCGCCTGGGCTCTGCTCGGTTATATACAGCAAAAATAAGACGACACGCCGCGCAAGCAAATAGTTTTATTCGGTTGCGCTTATGCTGCGCCGTACCATATCATGCGCCGCAACGACGCATCTTAACGCCGTCCGATCATGCCCTAGCCGCTACGTCGCGATGCATACTATCGCTGCGCCCCAAACCCTTGTGCCGAAATGCCTAGAGCATCTTTCCGACGAGTTTTTCTTTAAATTCTTTGTAAATTTCAGGCCCCGCGTGTTTGTATTCGCTCGTCAGCTTATTGTGAAATTCCGCCATATCGCCGCCGCTTTCGCGGTAGAGTTTGATCGCGTTTCGCCTTACGGCGCCGTCTTTTAGGTCGCTATCGTAGGCGATGCTCGCGTATCGCGTCCGCGCGCCGTCCTTGATCTCGCGGTAGGCCTCGCAGCCTTTGGCTCTGCCGAGCTTTGCGACGCACGCGGCATAGAGGGCTTGCAGGCTCACGCACTGCGGGATCAGCGCCTCCGCCGCGGCAAGGTCCGCTTTGACGATTTTAGAATTTGCAGCTTTTTGTTCCTGTTGTGAGGCCTTCGGCTCCTGCTTCGCGGCTTTTGTCCCTTGCTTTTGAGGTTTTGACTCCTGCTTTGTGGCTTTCGGT
>CAURFS010000090.1:0-7844 GCA_963523845.1 uncultured Campylobacter sp.
CGTTTTGCGCGAGTGAGCGCCGCGACGATACTGTGGGTAAAATTTCGCGGAAATTTCAAAAGCTTAATTTTGTAATTTTACGTCGCAGGACTTCGCCCGCCTGCTAAATTCGCAGAATTTTGCTAGACTGCGTGGTTTATTAAATTTCGCTTGCCATCAAATTTTATAGAGTTTCGCTTGCTGCTGGAATTTTTAGAATTTTATTAAATGACGGAATTTTATAGAACTCTATTTGCTCAAATT
This sequence comes from uncultured Campylobacter sp., assembly GCA_963523845.1. GTDB lineage: Bacteria > Campylobacterota > Campylobacteria > Campylobacterales > Campylobacteraceae > Campylobacter_B. Next base: position 244 of record CAURFS010000090.1, read on the forward strand.
TCGCGGCAAAATGAAATTTTCGTAAGCGCGAAAGCAAAATTTAGCGGGTGAAATTCTGCAGACGAAATTCTACGGCGGCTAGCGAGTGCGAATTATTAAATTTTAACCCCGTTTTGAATAAAATAGCGCAAAAAATTCTAAAGGCTTAAATTTGAAAAATCGCTATCCGACCCGTCAAATCTCCGTCGGCTCCGTCAAAATCGGCGGCGGTGCGCCCATCTCCGTGCAGTCGATGAGCTTTTCTAAAACGAAGGACGTGGAGGGCACGCTAGAGCAGATTAACCGCCTATATTTCGCGGGCTGCGACATCGTGCGCTGCGCCGTGCTCGATAAAAGCGACGCAGACGCGCTCGCGCGGATCAAAAAAAGCTCGCCGCTTCCCATCGTAGCGGATATCCATTTTAATTTTCGCTTGGCGCTGCAGGTCGCGGAGTTTGTCGATGCTATCCGCATAAACCCGGGTAATATCGGCGGCAAGGATCGTATCAAGGAGGTTGTGCGCGCGTGCAAAGCTCGCAGCCTGCCTATCCGCATCGGCGTAAATTTGGGCTCACTCGAGGAGCAGTTTGAGCAAAAATATGGCCGCAGCGTGGAGGCGATGGTGCAAAGCGCGCTGTATAACGCCGCGCTGCTGCAGGATGAGGACTTTAGCGACATCGCGATTTCGCTTAAGACTTCGGATGCGCCGAGCACGGTGGCTGCGTATCGCGCGCTGCGCCCGCTGTGCGAGTATCCTTTTCATCTGGGCGTGACCGAGGCGGGGACGAAATTTCATGCGAGCATCAAGAGCGCGATCGCGCTGGGTACGCTTCTGATGGAGGGGATCGGCGATACGATGCGCGTGAGCATCACGGGCGAGCTTGAGGAGGAGATCCGCGTCGCGCGCGCGATCCTGCAGGACGCGGGCGTGCAAAAAAGCGGCATCAATATCATATCTTGCCCTACCTGCGGGCGTTTGCAAAGCGATCTGCTAAGCGCGATCAAAATCGTCGAAGAAAAAACCGCGCATATCAAAACGCCGCTAAATATCAGCGTCATGGGCTGCGTCGTAAATGCGATCGGCGAGGCGAAGGGCGCGGACGTGGCGATCGCGTTCGGCAACGGGCGCGGCATCGTGATGCGCCACGGCGAAGTGGTCGCCAAACTCGAGGAGAGCAAGCTCGTGGAGCGGTTTTTGCAAGAGGTCGAGGACGAGGTGCGGGCTCGCGAAGGAGCGTGAGAGCTGCGGCGCCTAGCGGCTTAAATGTCGCTATGATTCGTAGCTTGGGCGGTTCGGCTCTGAATTTTGGCGCGCTTGACTAGTTGTAGTTTGCTCGGCGTTTTAAGGCACTCTCGGGCTCATCGCGGTTCGTTTAGGCTCGTAGGTACAGCGCGTCTAAGGCGTGAAATTTTAAAATTTCATCCTTAAGGCGGCGCTTTTAAATTTGAGCCTTTGAGAGTGCGGCTTGTAATTTCGGTTTGGAATTTTAGCGCTGAAATTTCGTGTGAAATTTTTGAGTTTAAAATTGTAGCTTTGGAATTTGGGCTAAAATTTTGGCTTTGGAATTTCGTCTTGAAATTTCATTTTAAAATTTCAACCTCGCGATTTGGCGCCAAATTTTAACGGGCGGGCTTAAAATTTGTAAAGAATTATAAGCCCAGAAAAAATTTCAAGCTCTATGAAATTTCAAAATTTTAAATCCGCCGCGGCAGCCTTTGGGCGCAGCCTTAAATCGCCGCAGTATATGCGGCATAAGAGCGTAGCGGCTTAAAATTGCGTAGCTTTTGGTAGCGTTAAGTTTCAAAAATGCAGCGGTTTCAAAATCGTTCGAGCTTTCAAGATCGCAAGCTGTTTGATCTAGCGAGGTTTTGAGCCGCAAAGCTTCGAGCTTTGCGGAAGCACTAAGCTTTCAAAGCCGCGATAGTTTCAAGACTGCGACGAGCGTTCAAAGTCGCATCGCTTTTCAAAAGCGCGTACCGGGGCTGTGGATTAAAATTTACGATTTTATAGAGCTTAAAATTTAGACGCGCAAAAGCGCGCGAAACGAGGGGAAGCGATGGCAACGAAGCAGAATGTGCCTGCGAATTTATACGATCTGGATATGGAGCGTGCGATTTTAAGCTCGCTTTTGCAAAACGAGGACGCATACGGCGAGCTGAGCGAGATAATCTCGGTCGGCGATTTTTTCTACAAGCCGCACGCCGACATCTACGAGGCGATCGTCAAATGCTCCTCTCACAACGAGCCGATCGCGCCGAGCTTCGTTAAAAAATGGCTAGCCGAGCGCTACGACGATGGCGCATTTACCGAGGTCGTAGCCACCAGCGGCGTGGTCGATGCCCCAAAATACGCACTCGAGCTGCGCGAAAAATCGATCAAGCGCTCGCTAATCAAGGTCGCGCACGAGATCCCTTCGATGGTAAACGAAGCCGTGCGCAGCAAAGACACCGCCGATAAAATCAGCTCTAAAATTTACGAGCTCATCGATGAGGAGCGCCACGGCGGCATCAAAAAATCACACGAGATCATCGCCGACGTGGTAGAGGAGCTGAAGCGTCAAAAGGCGCTCGCAGGCTCGGAGCTCGTGGGGCTTGATACGGGCTTTCGCTTCCTAAACGACTGCACTAAGGGGCTGAAGCCCGGCGAGCTCATCATCATCGCCGCCCGCCCCGGCATGGGCAAGACCGCCTTTGCGTTAAATTTAATGATGAAAACGCTGCAAAGCGGCAAAGGCGTCGTATTTTTCTCGCTAGAGATGCCCTCCGTGCAGCTGATGTATCGCATACTAAGCGCGCTTAGCTCGATCCCGCTAAGCGACATAATGAGCGCCAAGCTCAGCGACGACGACTGGACGCGCTTCAACGACGCTTGCGACGCGGTTCTGAATATGCCGCTTTTCGTCTATGACAGCGGCTACGTAAACATCCACCAAGTCCGCACCCAGCTGCGCAAACTCAAATCCGCAGACGCCAACATCGAGCTTTGCGTGATCGATTACATCGGCCTTATGACGAGCACGAGCAATTACTCCGAGCGCCACCTGCAAATCGCCGAAATTTCACGCGGACTTAAGCTCTTAGCGCGCGAGTTAAATATCCCGATCATCGCGCTATCGCAGCTAAACCGCTCGCTTGAGGCGCGCTCGAACAAACGCCCGATGCTAAGCGATCTGCGCGAAAGCGGCGCGATCGAGCAGGACGCTGACATCATACTTTTCGTCTATCGCGACGAGGTTTATAAAGAGCAGATGGAGCGCGAGCGCATTTCGCGGCTGGAGGCCGAGGGCAAGGACGCGGGCGAGCCCGTATTTAGGCGCAACGACTATCAGGAAAAAGCCGAAATCATCGTCGGCAAAAACCGCTCGGGCGAGGCGGGCAGGACGATCGAGGTGGGCTTTCAGGGCAGATTTACCCGCTTCGTCGATACGAGCTTCGGCGGCGAACCCAGCGAGAGCGCGATCTTTAACGAAAACGACAATCTCGATTACGTCTCGCAGCTACAAGATCAGGGCTTTGAGGAGCCTGCTGCGCCGCGCCTCGATACCCCGCATCAGGATGCAGCGCAGAATTTGCAGCAAAATTTAACGCAGAATTTTAATGAAGTCCAAAATTTTAACGAAGCTCAAAATAGCGGCGTAAGCTTAAATGAAAGCTCCGTCAGCACCCGAAATTCCGGGGTAAATATCGATTTTGACGAGATGCCTAGCTTCGGTCAAAGCGATGCGCAGGACGGCGAGGAGATAGACGGCGAGTCTAAGCTTAGCGCAGAGCAGGGCTTAGTAGAGGTGCAACGCGCGGCACAGGACGCACCGCAAAAGCAAGAATTTGAGGGGAAAAATTTAGATGATGCAAGAGCGGGCGGTATCTCGCCCGAAGCAGAGGGCGTGCATAAAAATTTAGCGAGCACTTCGCGAGGCGTAAAAGACATATCGCGGGGCTCAAAAGACGCGCGGCAAGATGCGGAAGGCGCATCGCAAGGCGCAGAGAAGGTAACGGGCGCGTCGCGAGGAGCGGAGAGTACGCAGCGAGAGGATGTCTCGTATTTTGAGGGTGATGATAGCTATGAGGGCGACGAGCTGCCTTTTGAGGCGCAAGAGGACGAGACGAAATTTAAACCCGCGCCGCCTTTAAATATCGAAGAGATGGGCATTCCAAAGATCAATGAGGCGAACAGGCTCGATGACGACGATGCGCCGCTGGATCTGTGAAATAGCGCTTAGGCTCGCGCTAATCGTTAGCGTTTTTTGCTTTGCGCTTTACGCGCAGGATTTCAGTGACGCGGGCTTTTGCGTGCTGGCGGCGTTTTGGGCTTACGCGCTATTTCGGGTGCTATTTAGCTTTTTTTACGAGGCGAAGCAGCGCGCCAATGCGGCGCTATTTCGCAGCAGCGGGACTTTGATTAAAATTTTTAGAGGCAGGCTGATAAGCGGGGTTTTGGCCTTCGCGGGCGCGATCCTCTTAAGCGCCACTTTGGCGCTAGGCCTAGCATATCTGCGCGGCGCGGAGCTTTTCGTGACGCTGGCGGTGCTGCCTGCGACTCTTGCTCTGATGCGTCTGGCGGTGCTTAAGCTCAGTCTAAAAGAGATTAAAAATCCTAGAATTTTATCGCTCAAACTTAGCATTTCGCTGCTCGCCGTGCTTGCCGTAGCGGTAAATTTCGCCATAAATTTAGCCTATTTGCGGCTCGCAGACGGCGCAGATGCTGCCGCACACTCTCAAAATTCCGCGATAAATTTTACTTCGCCCGCCCGCACCGCCGCATCCATGGGAAATTTCGCGACAAACGACGCTTCCGCGCCCGTCGGAAATTTTGCAACAGATAATGCCGCTAAATTCGCTAAAAATTCCGCTGCGAACAACGCCGCCATAGTTGTGCGAAATTCCGAGACGAGCAATGCCGTCAAGCCCGCAGCGGATGCCGCTAAAAATCTCACCGCTTCGCCCGAAAATTTTAAAGCGGGCTCCGTCAGAGCGGTGTACGCTTCGGCTGAAAATTCTAAGGCAGATCCCGTCGCTGCGCCGCAGACCTTCGCTAAAAATTCCGCGGCAAGCTCCGCCACAGTACAAAATTTAAATTTAGCTCCAACTCCTGCCATGCCGAACGCGTCCGCCGATAGTTCCGCTGAAAAATCCACGACAAGCCCCACATCGGTAGCCGAAATTTTTGAAATTTTAAAATCTACCGCGCCGCAAGCGCACTTCAAATCCGCCCTGCTAAATGAAATTTACGCTTTGAAATTTTACAAAAACGCACTGTTTGAGCTGGCGCTGTCGCAGAGCTCTAGCGCGCTAAAAATCGCTCTTTTGTTTCTGATCTGCGCGGGCGATTTCGTCTTTTACTGTGCGATTTTGCATCTTTGTGCCTTCGTGCTTTTTATGTCGCGAGCCGGGGCTGCACCCAAAATAGGGCGCTTTAGCGGCACGATCTTTGCGCTTGCCTACGTCACGCTGTGTTTGATCTGCGCCGCGCAGACGCGCACGGCAAGGAGTGAGGCGGGCCCTAAAAGCGCGGTCGAGACGGGCATGCAGATCGTGCTGCAAAGCGGCGAGCGGCTGATCTTAAGCGCTCGCGAGGCGGACGTTCTAAGAGGCGAGCTAAACGCCACGCGCCTTGCCGCGGAGGCAAATGCCGCATCCGCGCTGAATAGCTACATCGACGCCGTTTACGACGAGGGCGCGAGGCTTAGCGCACAGAAAATGGCGGATTTCAATTACTCGTTTCTGAGCGATTATCTGGTGCTGTGGCACGGCGTGTGGGACGATGACGCGGGGGCGTATCTGAATGAGAAATTTGCGGGCTTCGTAAGCGAAAGCTTCCCGAAAGATTTTGGCGAAAATATCGCTAAAATCGCTGCGGCGAACGTCAAAGATTATGAGAGCTCGCTAAATTTTACGCTCAAAAAATACGGCGCGAAAGTTGATCTCAACGTCACGCAGAGCTTCAGCCTAAAAAGCAAGGCGTATCGCGCGAGCGGGACGGGGCTAGGGGCGCTGGGCGGTGTGCTGGGCGCAAAGCTGATAAGCAAGAGTCTCGCTAAAACTGCGGCTAAAACGGGCGCAAAGACCCTTACCAAGGCGGGTGCCAGCGCGACTAGCGGTAGTGCGGGGCTCGTGTGCGGCCCGGGCGCGGTGGTATGCGTGCCTGCGTTTGCCGTGGCTACGTGGTTCGGGCTGGATTTCGCGTTTGCCAAGGGCGACGAGGCGCTCAATCGAGAGGAGTTTGAAGCTGCGATCGTGCGCGATATGATGGCGGCGAAAGAGGAGTTAAAGCGCGCGCTGGCGGAGGATTTCAACGCGACGATAGATGAAATTTCGAGTGAAATTTTAAATTTAGACGGGAAGTAGGCGGCGGATTATGCCCACGCAACTTAGACCCGTTGCGAGCGAAATTTTACGGCGGATTATGGAGTTTTCGTGCGTAGCGGGCGGCGAAATTTTAAAATTTCATTTAAGTGTGGGCGGCGGACGGGATTATGGCGCACTTATTGCACTATCGCGCCTCTTAAATTTTTTAAGAGCCAGCTAAAAATTTTTATATATAATCGCCGCTTAAAATAAGGAGTGCTAATGAAAAAATTCTATCTTAAAATTTCGTTATTTGCGTTTATAACGGCATTTGCGGCGATTCCTGCTACGGCACAACCGCCTTTGGTAAGCTTAATAGAATTAGAGAATTTTAAAAATGAAGAGCAAAGGACGCTTTTGAAATCATGCGATTACGGCGAAGGTAAATATAGCTCATGCAATAAACTCGTTGAAATTTTATCTAAAGAGTGCGACGACGATAGGCGTTATTTAAGTTGTGAATTAAATGCACTTCTTTTATTGACATTAAATAGAGACGAAAAAGCTATAAATTATCTTGTTAAAAGTTGCGATGCAAATTTAATGACGAGTTGCTTATGCCTTAATTGGGAAGATTTGTATTTCACCGGAAATACGGATAGGGTTTTAAAGAGCTTTAAAAAAATATGTAGTATGGATTCGGAATCTGCACATGAGTATTGCGGATTTTACGATGAACTTAAAATTTGTATGGAAGATAAAGAGTGCAACCCAAGAGGAAAAATGAAAGAAATTTATAATAAACTATATGGGGAGTTGAAATGACAAGGCTAGGCTTTATATTTTATTCCATGATATTTTTAGCTTCTATCGCAATAGCGGATAAGCCTACGGCTGAAGAGGAAAATCTTTACAACGAATGCGATAAAGGAAACGGCAAATATAGCTCATGCACTAAACTAATAGAAATTTTATCCAATAAATGCGATAGCGGAGATATGATCGGATGCTCGGATCTTGGTTATATATTGGGTTTAGAGCTCGGTATGCGAGAAGCGGCTTTTGTGCCCTTAGAAAAATCCTGCAAGGCGGGTGTTGCAGCCTCTTGTTTTAACCTCGGAATTCATGATATAGGTTTAAGAGGCAACATTAAAAAGGCTGTAATGAACTACACTATAGCTTGCGAAAAGTATTCAGAACGCTTGGAAGAAGAAAGAATATTTAAACTAAGATCTTGCGCGTTAAAGGTAGCTTTAGAAAACTGCTTACGAGATGAGGAGGAACACGATCCCGTAAAGTGTGCGCTAGAAGCATTTGAAGAAATAACTGATAAATAC
>CAURFS010000091.1:0-7724 GCA_963523845.1 uncultured Campylobacter sp.
AATGTCATAGATAGCCAAAATAAGCAAATTTTTTGCAATCAGATGAAGGTAATGCATCCGCTAATAAACAGCGCGATATGGAGCTATAAGATAAAAAGTGGCGAAGAATTTATAAGGGTAGAATTTAAGCCTAGCGACTGCAAGTAGGGCTTGTGCGGGATTTAAAATTTAGCGCGGCGTGAGCCTTTGCCTGCTCGCCCGCGCCGAATTCGCTTAAAATTTATCCGCTTCGCTTTCGATTTCGCCTGTGCAAAAGCAACACGCTAAAATTTCTGCTTAGCTTTTACAGCGCCGCCGCGTATAGTATGACGCAGATCAGCGTGTATTTCGCCGTCACAAAGCGCTAAACGCGCCGAGTCCTTTTTGAGCCGCGATCTAATTTTGCGTCAGATTCTGCCAGTGGCGTTTTTCATTAAAATTTTACTATTTCACGCGGAATTATATCTGTGTAGCAGTGCAAACACCACGTAAAGCTTTAACGCGAAATTCTATAAGTTGCGTGGAATTTTATTTGAAACAGCATCATAGATTTTGAGTCAGAATTTTATGATTTATTATGCTACACTTGCTGCGATGAGATCTTGCTAAATTTCGTCCACGACTGCTCGCAATAAAATTCTGCGTCAAAGCATGAGCTTACTTACAAGCTTGCAGAGGTACCAGCCGCCAACGCGCCGCCACACAAAACGCGGCTAATCAAATACCTCGCTTGGGTTTTAAAATTCACCGTTTGCAGCTATTTTTATCAAGCTTTAGCTGTATCGGCGACAAGCCCTCTATTTCGTAATTTAACACCATCGTTTTGCCGAGCTCCCGCAGGCGCTGCGAAAATTCTGTGCTGCAAAAGCTGACCTTCGCCTTGGCAAACAGCATCTCTTTTAAAATTTCCGCATCGCCCGCATCCAGCGCGCTAAGGTCTAAATTTGACGAGCTATTTAGCGCGTAATCGTATATGAAGCTATCACCTTCGCATGCGGCGCCTTTTAAAGTCGTAGCATCGTCGATCCTACGCGGCGCGCCCTCGTTTATCCGCGCTAGCGCATCTCGCACCTGCTTGCTTTCGCAGAAGTTTCGCTCTAGCTCGCCGCGTTTTTTCTCCGCATAAAATTCCATCGCCACATTTGCTAAAATTCCGATTCCAAGTAGCACTAGTAAAATTTTAATCGGCTTATTTAGCCGCGCGCTTAAGCTTCGCGCGTCCATCATCGCGCCCTTTCGCAGCACAGCAGCGTGTGTCCGACGCCTAGTCCGTCGTGAATTTGCGAAATTTTAAGCCCCGCGCGCTGTGCAAATTTAATCATATCGTCCGAGTGATAAATTTTGCTATTGCCGTTTGCCATGGCGGCAAAATACACGCTGATCTGCGTCATGCTATACGCGGCGGTTTCGTAGCGCTGCCTGTCCCAAAACGGCTCCAAAATATAAAGCCGCGCCTGCTCGCTCATCGACTCCGCCGCACGCGAGAGGATGCTTACGATCTGCTCCTCTGCAAAGCAGTCCAGAAACTGACTGAGCCAGATCGCATCAAAGCCGCGCGGAAAGCGCGTAGCAGCATCTAGCAAATCGGCCGCAAGCCCGTCTATGCGCTCTGCACCCTTCGCGCCTGCGATGGCGTCTTTCATCATCGAAATTTGCCCCGCAAGATCCATTATCGTGACGCGCACATTTTCGTCGTAGCCTACGCACCGCTTAGCAAAGCGCCCCGTGTTGCCGCCCACGTCTAAAATTTTATCCGTCTTGCGCGAGAAAATAATCTTTAGCGCAGGCTCAAACGCCAAATCCGAATAAAAATGATCAAACGCGAGCCAGCTCTTGCGCACGTGCGGCGGTAGATGCGAAAGCGCCTCGTAGATCGTAGCCCACTGCCCAAAAACCTTTAGCCCCTCTGGTTTGCCCGATTTTAGCGTCTCTTCGAGCCTAAATAGCCCCTCGTAGCACACGTCGTGGATGAAGTCCATATCCACGTCCACCATCTCGTCGGTGAGTAGAAAATACCCCGCCTTACTGAGACGAAATTTCTCGCCGCACAGCAGCACCGTGCCGATGCTAAGCGAGCTTTCCAAAAGCAGCTTTACGGCGTATTCGCTAAGCGAGGTCTTCTTCGCGATCTCTTCTATACTTAGTCCGTCCCGCGCCTCATTAAGCGCGCTTAAAATTCCAAATTTTTTCATCAGCCGCGAGACTTGAAAGACCACAGGCGCAAAGGCGATCTCATTCGCCGTCCGCTGCGCCTCACCCGCGCTTTGACGCTCGGCGCCGTAACGGTCTAAAAGATGTTTAGGAAGTTTCATTTTTGATCCTGCTTATGTAAATTTCGCAAAATTTTAGCAAAAAATTCTAACTTTTCTCGCGCCCGCTAAGAATTTGCGCGTATCTTAGAATTTTGCGATGAAATTTTAAAATTCCGTCTTAAAATTTAAGTCGTTTTGCAGCTGTATGTTTATTGAGATAGATTTTATTTTGAGATCCTAAAAAATTTTAAATCTCGCCGCACAAGATTTGCGGGCGAGAAAAAGGCTAAAGCGCGGTAAATTCCTAAAAACGCGCTTGCCGCTTCGCGCACTAGACTTTGGAATTTATTGCGCCTCAAGCTTAGCGCTTCAAAAGCGCTTGCTAGCTTATTCGATCCACTTTACTACGTCATCCATGCTGCGGCGGATCTTTTGCGGCTGTGGATTTACGCGGTAGCCGAAAGGCACGAGCAGCGCCACGCGACGCTCATTCCATTTCAGATCCAAAATCTCTCCGAGCGCTGCGCGATCAAAGCCCTCCATCGGGCAGCTGTCGATGCCGCGGCTTGCGGCCTCGTTCATCATCGCAAGTGCTGCAAACATGCACTGCGCGTGCGACCAATTAAATAGCTCCTCATCGTCGTTGTGAAAATAACCGCTTAAAAAATCTTGATAAAATTTATGCCTGTCGCCGATATATTTGGGCGCTTCATCTTTTTTACGCGTAATCATTCGCTCGATATAATCACTTCCTAGCTTTATGTCCTTGATCTTTGCTAAAATCACGACCAGATGTGAGCAAGAAGTGATTTGCGGCTGATTCCATGATTTTTCGCGGATCTGCTCGCGCAGCGCCTTGTTTTGCACAACCAAAAAGTCCCATTGCTCTAGCCCCGTAGAACTAGGTGCTAAGATGCCCGCCTGCAAAATAGCGTCGAAATCGGCTTTGCCGATCTTTTTATTCTCGTCAAAAATTTTGCACGCGTGGCGAAATTTCATAATCTCTAAATGTGTCATAGTCTCTCCTTAATTAGAATTTTTGTAGATCAAATACCCGCCATCTTTGCGTCTGATGCTGAGGTTACCCTCGCGCGAGCGTACGCCGATGCGGTAGTAGCCGTCTTCTTTAGTGACATTAATATCGCTAAAGCCACCGATATTTACAGCGAAGCTCGCGCCGCTAAGCGGGATCTCTTGGCGCCAAAACTCCGCTTCAAGCGCGCCCGAAGCATTTGCGTCGGAGCTTTTGAAATCATCTGCAGTGATGAGCTGCACGCTGTCTTTGCGAATGACGAATTTTAGTCCATCGTCAAATTTAAGCGTCTCTAACGGCAGCTCCAGGCGCGGCGCGAAGCTAGGCGTGATGCCATTTTGCGAGGCCTGCTTTTGTAAATTTGGATCAGTCGAAGTAACCGAGACGTCCAGTGCCCTATGTAGCGCGGGTTTGGTGCTCGCGCTTAGCACGAAATCATCGTGCCAATCAATCGAGCGATTGATATCAACGATCTTTTCGTGCAGGACCCCGTCGTCGTCCCTATATCGCACAATTAAGCTTTCGATCGTAAGGGCGTCGGAGGGAAGCGCAAAGGTTTGCTGCGTAAAATTTTTAGGCGCGGGAGTATTTTGCGACGCGGCGGCGGAGCTTTGCGCCGGATTGGAATTTTGCGGAGCAGATTGCGCGTTTTGTTGCATAGTGGAGTTTTGCACCGTAGAATTTTGAGCTGTAGAATTCTGTGCCGCCTTAAAATTTTGCGCTATCGTAGAATTTGGCTCGCTTACTTCCGGCACGATCGGTAACTCATCAGGAGGCGGAAGCGTCGTAGCAGAATGCTGTGCAGAAGAGTTCAGCTCCATTTTAATGACCTGCAAAGGAGCGCCGATGCTCGCTTTGGGGCCAGGAGCTTTTTTTTCGGTCTGCGAGAGCTGCGCGCTCACGGCTTTTTTAGCGACGCTTGCTTTGACGCTAGAATTTGCTTCTACGGCGCTTTTTTGCATTGCTGCGGTAGGGCTTTTAGATGTTTCAGGTTTCATTACAGCTTGCTTTTTAGCGTTTCGGCTTTGCGCACCTGTTTTTGGCTCTTTAATCGCCAAATCGGTAGAATTTTGCTCTTTTACCGCGGCGATGCTAGGTTTCGTAGCGTTTGAATTTGCGCCATTTAAATTCTCTGCGTTTAAAAAAGCGCAAAGACCTAAAATTAGCAAAGAAATTTTTTTCATTTTTTAAGGTCCGGATCGAGCGAGCGACGCTCTAAATAAAGCTTTTGTAGCTCGGCGTTTTCCTCTTTTAGCCGCTCGACGTCGGTGAATAAAAACGCCTTTTCTTTTTGCAGCTGGCGCAGCACTTCAAACGATCGCTTGCCAAATAGCACGTCACCCACGAAGATGCCTGCAAAAACAACGCAGACGATCAGCGCAAGAGCTGCAAAAATCTGCTTAAGCGGTGAAAACGGATTGATAAAATTCAGCCGTTCTTTTAAATTTTTACGCTTCTTTAAAGCTTTTTTAGCGGCAGGATCTGCGTTCTGCGGCATAAAAGAAAATCCTTGCGCGGCAGGATTTATGTCTTGCGCCGCAAAGCCCATGCCTTGAGAGCTGTAGTCTACGCTCTGAGCCGCAAAACTCGCGTCGTTTGGAAAGCAGTTTTCTTTAGCGTATAACTCTGCATTCTTTAAATCGCTGCTCCCAATAAATTCTGCGCCGTAAAAGCCCGCGTCTGCTTGCGCGCTGCCTTCGTAGTTTCCGCTTGCAGCGGAGCTTTTACCACTTAAATTAGAGCTGCTGCTTGTGGCTTCAGAGGCAGAGCCTGCTTCGTCTATACCGCGCGAAGCTCCGTTGCGATTTTTCCGGAAGCCAGCCCCTACCTCGCTAAAGCCTCCGCTAAAATCTTCATCGCTATAAAATTCATCATCGTCAAAAAAATCGTCCTCGTCAAAGTCTGCGTCTGAATATTTGCCTTGCGTGTCCGTATAATCCGCTCCGTCCATATAGGTGCGCTGCGCGCCGCCTTTTAAGCCCCGCTTGGGCCTTTTTTTAAAAAACATTTTAAATTTGATTTCCCAAAAACTCGTCCGTCTCGCGCTCGATCTCAAGCAGGCGGTTGTATTTGGCGTTGCGTTCGCTTCTTGAGGTCGCGCCGGTTTTGATTTGACCCGTATTCATCGCGACGGCGAAGTCCGCGATAAAGCTATCCTCACTCTCGCCGCTTCTGTGGCTCATCACGCAGCGGTAGCCTTTGCGTTGCGCTAGGCGGATCGTCTGCATAGTTTGGCTGACGGTGCCGATTTGATTTGGTTTTATCAAAATCGCGTTGCCTACGCCTTTAGCGATGCCTTCCCGCAGGATTTTCTCGTTCGTTACGAAAAGATCGTCGCCCACGAGCTGCACTTTGGAGCCAAGCTTGCTCGTTAGCTTCGCCCAGCCCGCCCAGTCGTCCTCGCTTAGGCCGTCTTCGATCGAAAATATCGGATACTTCTCGCAAAGCTGCGCGTATCGCTCTATCAGCTCTTCGCTGCTAAATTCTTTGCCCTCTAGCTTATATTTGCCGTTTTCGTACAGCTCGCTGGCTGCGACGTCGAGGGCTAGTTTGATCTGCTCGCCCGCTTTGTAGCCCGCCTTTTCGATAGCTTGCATGATTAGTTTGATCGGCTCCTCGTTATCGTTTAAATTTGGCGCAAATCCGCCCTCGTCGCCGACCGCCGTGCTGTGGCCCGCCGCGTTTAGAAGGCCTTTTAGCGTGTGGTAAATTTCGCTCGCCGCTCTCAGCGCGTCGCTAAATTTATCAAATCCAAACGGCATAATCATAAATTCTTGAAAATCCACGCTGTTGTTCGCATGCGCGCCGCCGTTGATGATATTAAACATCGGCACTGGAAGCACGCTAGCGTTTGCGCCGCCCAGGTAGCGGTACAAAGGTACGTCAAGGCTTTTGGCAGCCGCGCGCGCTACCGCCATAGATACGCCAAGCACCGCATTTGCGCCCAAATTTGAGTAGTTATCGGTGCCGTCAAGCTCGCGCATCTCATCGTCAAGCGCCTTTTGATCGAAGGCATCAAGCCCAATCACGGCTTCGGCGATCTGCGAATTTACGTTTTCCACCGCTTTTAGCACGCCCTTGCCGCAGTATCTATCGCCCCCGTCGCGAAGCTCTAGCGCCTCGCGTTTGCCCGTGCTTGCGCCGCTTGGGACTATCGCGCTTGCTACGGTGCCGTCGCTTAGAACCACGGTCGCCTTCACGGTCGGGTTGCCGCGACTATCTAACACCTCTATCGCATAAACATCTTCGATATAAATCATCATTCATCTCCGCTTTGTAAATTTTCTTCATCGTCCGCGTCCGCGCTGAAATTTACGCTACCCATCTGCTCGCGTATTTTAGCAGTGATCTCTTCAGCGACGGCAGGGTTATTCTCTAGATAAATTTTAGCGTTTTCGCGCCCTTGACCCAGCTTAGTGTCGCCGTAGCTGAACCATGCGCCGCTTTTATCGACGATATCGAGCTTGACGCCGTAATCGATCAACTCGCCCACCTTGCTGATACCTTCGCCGAACATTATGTCAAATTCCGCGATCTTAAACGGCGGCGCCACCTTATTTTTCACGACCTTGACCTTGGCGCGGTTGCCGATGCTCTCTTCGTTTTGTTTTAAAGTAGCGATCTTGCGTATATCGATGCGCACCGAAGCGTAAAATTTAAGCGCATTGCCGCCGGTTGTCGTCTCTGGTGTGCCGTAGCCCATCGCGCCGATCTTCATACGGATTTGGTTGATAAAGATCACCGTCGTATTCATCTTATGCACGACGCCGGCGAGTTTACGCAGCGCTTGGCTCATAAGTCGCGCCTGAAGCCCCACGTGCTGATCGCCCATGTCGCCCTCGATCTCGTTTTTCGGCGTGAGCGCAGCGACGCTATCTACGACGATAAGATCGATCGCGCCGCTCTTTGCTAAGGTTTCTACGATGTCGAGCGCCTGCTCGCCGAAGTCGGGCTGGCTGACGTAGAGGTTGTCGGTATCGACGCCTAAATTTGAAGCGTATTTGACGTCCAGCGCGTGCTCGGCGTCTACGAATGCGCAAATTCCGCCCGCTTTTTGGCACTCGGCGATGATATGAAGCGTAAGCGTCGTCTTACCCGAGCTCTCAGGCCCGTAAACCTCGATGATACGCCCCTTCGGCACGCCGCCGATGCCAAGCGCGATGTCAAGCCCCACAGAGCCCGTAGAGATGGCGTCTATCGGCTCGACCTGCTTATCGCCCAGCCGCACCAGCGTGCCTTTGCCGAAAGCTTTGTCGATCGATTTTAGCGCCGCATCCAGCGTCTTTTTCTTTCCCTCGTCCATGTTTTTCCTTAAAAATAAATTCGCTTGATTTTACCAAATTTGAAATGAATTTTTGATTATTCGCCCAAATTCGGCGCGGCATCGGAATTTGAAATTTTTCAAAAGTGCAAAAAGTTCTGCAGGGCGAGCGGAGAGCATTAAATTTACACTTCTAAGC
>CAURFS010000092.1:0-7687 GCA_963523845.1 uncultured Campylobacter sp.
CCATAAAATTTTAGACGCAATCGGCGATCTTGCACTCGTAGGCGCTCCGATTTTGGGCGATTACACGGCGTTTGCGGGGAGTCATGATCTAAATCATAAATTAACTTTAGCGGTTTTAGCAGACGCTAAAAATTTCGAGCTCGCTGACCTTACCGCCGAGATCGCACGCGAATACCAAACAGTCTTCGCCTAAGGCCGAAAAATCAAAGAAGTTGAAATTTTAATTGCCGCTCTCAGCGCGCCATGCCTGATCGGCGTGTATGAAAACGGCGCTAAGATAGCGGAATTTGCAAGCGCCGAAGGCGAAAAAGCCGATAAATTTCTGATCTGTAAATTTAGCGAAATTCTAAAAACTTATAAAATCAAAGAGCTCATCTACGCAAACACTCCCGGCAGCTTCATGGGCATGAAGGTAAGCTACGTGATATTGCGCACGCTTAGCATCGCCCTTGATGTGCCGCTGCGCGCCATCAGCGGCTTTGAGCTAAGCGGCTTCGGGCCGATCAGAGCGAATAAAAACTTCAGCTACGTTTACGATCGCAGCGAAATCAGGATGAAAAAATGCGCCCCCGCTGCGCTATCTTTGCCGCAGGATTTATCGGTTTTAAATAAAAGCGATGATATACTTCCAAATTACATCATAGAAGCGGTTTAGGAGAGAGCTTGATTATAAGAATTCCTGCGACGAGCGCAAATTTAGGCCCCGGTTTCGACGCGCTCGGCCTTAGCCTAGGGCTATTTAACGAAGTAGAGATTACCGAGCAGAAGTTTTTTTGCGTATCGCTTAGCGGCGAGGGCAGCGACAGAGCGTGGCTTAAGAAGGGCAATGCTTTTTTGAATGTTTTCAATGAAATTTACAGAAAACTAGGCGGCGGGCAAGAGTTAAATTTTAAATTCGCCTTTCACAACAACATCCCGTTTTCGCGCGGGCTGGGCAGTAGCTCGGCCGTGATCGTAGGCGCTATCGCAAGCGCTTATAAAATTTGCGGTTTTGAGATCGATCGCGCTAAGATTTTAAACACGGCGCTGGAATATGAAAATCATCCCGATAATATCGCGCCCGCAACGTTCGGCGGCTTTGTCAGTAGCGTCGTGGACGGCAAGACGGTTCGCACGCAAAAATGCGAGATTTCGCAAGATCTGCAAGCCGTCGTCGTCATCCCCGATACGCCGATGCCTACGAACGAATCGCGCGGCAAGCTGCCTAAGAGCTTTTCGATCAAAGATTGCGTTAGCAACCTCTCGCATGCGGCGTTTCTGACCGCTTGTTTTATGCGGCGCGACTACGACAGCTTGCGCTACGCCTGTATCGACAAGATGCACGAGCAGATGCGCATGGGCGTGCTTCCGCAGCTTTTTGGGGTGCGCGAGATCGCCTATGATAACGGCGCGCTTATGAGCTCGCTCTCGGGAAGCGGCTCAAGCTTTTTAAATTTAGCCTACAGAGCCGACGCCGCAAAGCTTAAGGCCTGCCTTAGCGAAAATTTTAAAAACTTCCGCGTCGAAATTTTAGAGATCGACAACGGCGGCTTTAATATTGACTAAGAAAAATAAAGATATAATCGCATGAGCGAACCGATTAGAATGTGCGTTATTTGCAAGGGGCGCTTCGCCAAACGCGAGCTCCACGCCTTTTTGCAAAATTTTAAAAATATAAGCTCAAACAGACAATTTTATATTTGCGACGGTTGCATAAATCAAAAAGAGAAAATTTCAAAATATCTATCTAAATTTGCGTCTAGCGCAGATTTGGGACATATCAAGGAGAGGGTTTTAAATGGGTGTTCTGATTAAAGATATCGCGGACGAGCTTGGATACGCAAGCAAAGAGATAATCGAAAAAGCGCAGGAGATGGGCTTTAAAAAGGTAAAAACCGCGTCGAATAAAGTAAGCGAAGAAGAAGCTGCCGCTATTTACGATTATATCCAGACGGGAATTTTGCCGGGGAAAAAGTCAAAGCCCGCAAAGAAAAGTTCCGAAAAAGCGCAAGAAGACGAGAAGAAACCCGCTAAAAAACAGAGCGAAACTAAAAAAACCGCTAAAAAAGAGAGCCCTAAAAAGGCGGAAAGCTTAAAAGCTTCCGAATCCAAAGAGTCCGCGCAGAGCGTTAAAGAACCTAGCGATGAAAAAGCTCGGACGCAAGAGCCCGAGGCGAAAACCGAAAAATCTCAAAATCAAAAAGAAGAAATTTCCTCCGCCCCGCAGGAGAAAGAGGAGAAGCAAAACACCGCTTCAAAGCCTGCTCCGGCGCAGATAAACAGCGGCGATAGCATCGCTAGCGAGAGCCTGCAAAAGCGCCGCGGTCTAGTCATCGTTAAAAAGAAGAAGGAAGTTCAAACTCCGACGCAAGAAAGAATCGAGCCTAGGCGCGAAAAGATGAGCGCGAGCTTGGAGGCGATCTTTTCAAACGCTGAACTAAATTTGAAAAAGAAAAAGATCGAAAAGAAAAAAGCTCCC
Source organism: uncultured Campylobacter sp. (assembly GCA_963523845.1). Lineage (GTDB taxonomy): Bacteria > Campylobacterota > Campylobacteria > Campylobacterales > Campylobacteraceae > Campylobacter_B. Next base: position 2,459 of record CAURFS010000092.1, read on the forward strand.
GCTGCCAAAAAAGAGGATGCCCTTAAAATCGACATCATTCCCGATCATGAGATGGCGGATATCGTCATCGAGGACGAAGACGTCGTGGTAATGCCCGATTTCACCGTCAAACCGATCCAAACCGAAAACCGCACCAAAAGTAAAAACCAACCCAATATTTATCGCGCCTCGCAGAATCAAATTTTCAGCAGTGAGGGCGGCATAAGTCGCGGCGGTCGCAAAAAGCATAAAAAAGCCCCTCGCGAGCAGGGTAGCGAAATCGTAAGCTCGGTAAATATCCCAAAAGAGATCCGCGTCTATGAGTTTGCCGATAAGATCAAAAAGCAGCCTAGTGAGATCATCGGCAAGCTATTTGCGCTAGGGATGATGACGACGAAAAACGACTTTTTGGACGAGGACGCGATAGAAATTTTAGCAAGCGAATTCGGTATCGAAGTAAATATCATCGATGAGTCGCAGGAGTTTGACTATATCAAGGCTTACGAGGACAGCGAAGGCGAAGAAAATTTAATCGCTAGAGCGCCAGTCATCACCATTATGGGACACGTCGATCACGGCAAAACGAGTCTGCTTGATTATATCCGAAACTCTCGCGTCGCAAGCGGCGAAGCGGGCGGCATCACGCAGCACGTAGGCGCGTATATGGTCGAGAAAAACGGCAGGAAGATCACCTTCATAGACACTCCTGGTCACGAGGCCTTTACTTCGATGCGCGCGCGTGGAGCCGAGGTTACAGATATCGTAATTATCGTGGTGGCCGCAGACGACGGCGTCAAGCCTCAGACTAAGGAGGCTATAGCGCACGCCAAGGCCGCAAACGTGCCGATCATCATCGCGATAAACAAAATGGATAAGCCTAACGCCAATCCCGATCTCGTAAAAACGGGGCTTGCAGAGCTTGACATCATGCCTACCGAGTGGGGCGGCAGCTACGAGTTCGTGCCGATCTCCGCAAAGACGGGCGATGGGATCGAAAATTTATTAGAGATCGTGCTTTTACAGGCCGATCTTTTGGAGCTCAAAGCCGATCCTAGCAAGCAGGCTAAAGCAACCATCATCGTAAGCTCCCTTCAAAAAGGGCGCGGCGCCGTTGCTAATGTCATCATGCAAAACGGCACCCTGCACGTCGGAGACACCGTCGTAGCGGGCATCGCGTACGGTAAGGTGCGCGCACTTAGCGACGATAAAGGCAGGGCGCTAAAGCAAATTTTACCGGGCGAATGCGGCGTCATCATAGGCCTTAGCGAGGTTCCGGGCGCCGGCGAGACGTTGATCGGCGTTTCAAGCGATAAGGAAGCGCGCGAGTACGCGAGTAAAATTTACGAGCATCAGCGCCAAAAAGAGCTTAGCAAATCGACCAAGGTCACCATCGACGAGCTAAGCGCCAAGATCGCCGAAGGCTCGCTAAAAAGCCTACCCGTGATCGTAAAGGCCGACGTTGCGGGCTCGCTGGAGGCTATCAAAGCAAGCCTTGAAAAGCTCCGCAACGACGAAGTCAAGGTCGATATCATCCACAGCGGCATCGGCGGTATCACGCAAAACGACATCGCCTTAGCAAGCGCCAGCGAAAACTGCGTGATCCTGGGCTTCAACGTCCGTCCTACGGGCGAGATCAAAGAGCTTGCCAAGGAGCGCGGCGCACAGATTAAGACCTACAACGTCATCTATAATCTAATCGACGATATCAAGGCACTTTTGGGCGGCCTTATGAGCCCGATCATCAGCGAGGAGGCCTTGGGTCAGGCCGAGATCCGCCAGGTCATCAACGTGCCTAAGATCGGGCAGATTGCGGGCTGCATGGTTACCGACGGGCTCATCGCTCGCGGCGCGAAGATCCGCGTCATCAGAGAGGGCGTCATCGTTTTTGAGGGTAATGTCAGCTCGCTCAAGCGCTTCAAAGACGACGCCAAAGAGGTTGCCAAAGGCTTCGAGTGCGGCGTAGGCATCGAGGGCTACGACGATATGCGCGTGGGCGATTTTATCGAAAGCTACAAGCAAAAAGAGGAGCAAGCTACGATCGACTAGCGCTCGCGAAATCCGCGTGGGCATTGGCTTCGTTTGCACGGCTTGCGGCTAAATTTTAAGCCTCGATCGCGCTTTGAAATTTTATGCTCGCAGAATTTGAGCGTGAAATTTCGTCTTTTAAATTTAGCGACGGAATGCGCGAGCAAGGCTTTAAATTTTGTCGGTTTCTGCGCGAGGCTTTGCCGCGTAGCGCCAGTTTTGAAATTTTAATGTTTAGACTTTTTTGCGGCGCGTCTTTGCGATCAAATTTTATTTTATGCTGCTTACAGGTTGCGAATTTTCCGTGCGACTTAAATTTTAAATTTAATTGCAAAGTTGAAATTTAAAAGCGGCAAAATTTAGATTTCGCGCGGCATCGAAGCGTTTTTAAAATTTAAGATAAATTCTAAAGCGACGCAGTGTGGGAAAACAGCAACGCGGAGAATAGCGCGGTGTAGGCGGCGCAAAATAAAGCCGCAACGGCGTGCGGTGTCATTGCGGCGCTGCCAAAAGACGGCAGCGTGGATATCGTAAAAGCGGCGCAGTAAGCAAGCGTAGCGCAAAAAGGGTGCCGCCGCGCGCTGTATTATTGCGGTGTCAAGACGGACAGCGCGGCGGTGATATAGCGCGCCGTGGCGAGCAGAATACGGCGTAGAATAGAACTGCGCCTTACGCGGAAATATTTTTGCGGTAGCGGCGTAATTACGCGACGAGCTTCCGTATGCGAGCCATAAAATTCTTGCGCGATCTGCGTTTGAAATTTAAGCGCAAATCGCGCGGGCTAAAATTTAAAAACAAAATTTCAAAGCAGGGCTTGCGCCTTTTAAAATTTAAAAGCGAAATTTTAAAAAGTGCGGCGTCGTTTGCAATACCGGCGCGCAGCAAACCGCTCAGAATTTAAATAGACGTTCCGACGCATCGCAAGCCGCGTCAAATTTAAACAGACCGCTTCGCCGCAGGACGGATATTTCACCGCGCCGAAGTGAAATAGAATTCCGCATCGCCATAAGATAGATGCGAAATAAGATTCAGTGCCGCCGCGACACGGACGCGAGATAAATTTCATGGCGGAGCAATAAAATTCCATCGCCGCGCAATCTGCGGCGATTTAAGATAGCGAGGTAAAGATGAATCCGACCGAACTCAGAAGACTGCGCACGCAAAGCGTGCTAAAGCAGCTTATCCCCGAAGCGCTCGCGAGCCTTGAGGACGAGCTTTTGCGCGGGCTGTGCGTCACCGACGTGGAGTGCAAGCGCGGGCGCTACGACGCGTTCGTGTATCTGGATAAAAACGCCTTCGACGAGCGCGAGCAGGAATTTGTGCTCGAAAAGCTCGGCCGCGTGGCGAGATATTTGCAAAACTTCTGCGCCGAGGCGGAGGGCTGGTACCGCTGCCCCGCGTTTCACTTCAAATTTGACGATCGCTTGGAGTATCAAAACAAAATGGACGATCTTTTCGACAAAATAGAGGAGGAGTTGCGCAAAAATGGTTGATTTAGAGGCTTTGGCGCGCGAGTGCGGCGTGCAGCTTTACGACGTGGAGACGGTGAGCGAAAACGGCAGAACGATCTACCGCATCAGCATCACGAAAGCGGGCGGCGTGGGCCTAGACGACTGCGAGCGGCTATCGCGGCTGCTTTCGCCGATTTTCGACGTGGAGCCGCCGCTTGAGGGCGAATGGACGCTGGAGGTCGGCTCGCCCGGGATTGAGCGCAAGCTAAACAAGCCGCAGCATTTCGCAAACTCCGTGGGCGAGCTGGTGCGCCTAAGCCGCACGGACGGGCAGAAGCTAAGCGGCGAGGTGCTTGGCTGCGAAGGCGGCGTGCTTAGACTGCGCACGGACGGCGGCGAGGTAAGCGTACGGCTCGATGAGATCAAAAAGGCGCGAACCTACGTGCAGTGGTAGCGACGAGAAATTTTAAAATTTTACGCGCAGGGCTTTGGGGTACGGCGCTTGAGAAGCGCAGACTTAAATTTTAATCTAAGAGGCGAGGCTAATTTGGATTCGCCTTGCTTGCGCACTTTTAAGTATCGCTCCTATCGCGAGCCACGCATGCGCGCGGTATCTCTCGCCTTGCTTTTTAATTTGACGCACGGAGCGCAAACACACATGCTGCGCGCGCAAGCCTTTCGCGTTGAGCTTGATCGTATCGCACGAAAGCATTTCTGCGTTGCAATTGTTCGCATGCGCACCGCGGCGAAACGCCATTTCGCCAAGCTTTTTGCGCTTAGGTTTGCGATTGTCGGCATGCGGTACGAATGTGCGGGCTGCGGGTAGAGTGAAATTCGATAAATATTAGCCTTTCGCGCGGATGGGTTCGCAGTGCTTCTTTGTTGCGCCGCGGGGCGCGTTAAAATTTTAGATTTCTTTAAAATTTACCACTCCTGGTTGCTTTTTATCTCTCGCGGCGCTCGGCGCAAAATGTTAAAATTCCGGTGCCGCTCGCCTGCTTTGAAATTTCAGATCGTATCGCTAAAAAAGCAAGCTTCGCGGCGATTTCCGCTGCGTAAATTTTTAATTCCCATGCCGCGCGTGCCGTTTTGAAATTTCACGCTGCGTCGCTAAAAGATAAGTTTTGCGTGACGATTGCGCATTGCCTTAGAATTTTACGTCGCGCCTGAAAGCGGCTAAATTTTAAAATTTACGCGCTGTTTTGGCGCGGCAAAATTTCAAGCCTTTTGTCGCAAAGTAGAATTTTAATTTTACGCTTTACATAAATTTAGATTTTATCATCCGCGACAAATGTTGCGTCTGCGAGCTTTACGGCGTCTGTATTGCGATCGTGCTTCCAGTAACTATTTGCAAGCACGGCTTGATCGCAAAATTTCATAGATAAAGCTTTTTATAAAATTTCGGCGGTTTTGCTTTGGCGGTAAAATTCCACGTTGAAATTCCGCCCGTAAATTTTTGATACAAAATTCCTGTGTCAAATTTTGCTTTAAAATTTTGTCCGCAAAATTTTAAGAGGTTAAATTCCGCGATAAATTTACGTTTTAAAACTCTGCAGGCAGAGGTTTGCGAGCCGCCCGGCGAGAGTTTGATTATCCACCGGCGAATTTTAATGTTCGTCCGGCAAAATTTTAATCACCGAGTAAGCGGCGCGAATGTTTGCGGCTACGAAGCGGAGATGCCGATTGTGGCTAGCAGCACGGGCGAGGTCATAAGTCCCACGATCGTAAGGATCCACGCCAATATCGCTATTACGAGCGAGGCTTGCTTTTTGAC
>CAURFS010000093.1:0-7675 GCA_963523845.1 uncultured Campylobacter sp.
ACGCCCTGCCACCATTTAGATAGCGAAAAGCCCTTTTCGTTGCGCCAGTTTATCTCGTCTTGCTCGATGCTCGGTTAGTAGTGAAAATAGTCGGTAAAATTCGTGCCTGTCACTTTTTCACCCTGCTTTTGGTGAGGCTGCTTAGTAGAGACGGCAAATCTTTTAATAAACTGCTCGTAATCTACGCCCCAGCCCTTGCAGAAGTGCTTCCAAGCGTTATCGGCTAGCCCGTAATACGCAGGTAAGCTATCGGAGAGATTGCACATATCGGTAGCGCCCTGAACATTATCATGGCCTCGAAGGATGTTGCAGCCGCCGCCCGGCTTGCCCATATTGCCTAGTATGAGCTGCAAAAGAGCCAAAATTCTAGTATTAGAACTTCCGATCGAGTGCTGTGTAATGCCTAGAGCCCAGCACAGAGTAGCGGGCTTTGTGGTAGCGAACATCCTCGTAAATTCTATCAGCTCCTCTTCTTTGCAGCCGGTGACATTGGCTACCTCTTTAGGATCCCACTTCTCAGCTTCGGCTCTAATCTCCTCTACAGCGTAGGTTCTGGTTTTTATTAGCTCCTTATCTTCCCAGCCGTTTTTAAAGATTAGATGCAGCATTCCGTACACAAACGCTATATCAGTTCCCGGACGAATTCTAATATACATATCCGCCTTAGCCGCAGTTCTAGTAAAATTTGGATCGACGACGACGATTTTTGCGCCATTTCTATCGCGAGCTTGAAGAGCATGTTTCATAGCTCCCACTGGATTTGCAACCGCGGAATTCGCACCTATAAAAAGGATCATTTTAGAATTTTTCGCCATATCGCCTACGTGATTTGTCATAGCTCCATAACCCCAAGTATTCGCCACACCGGCGACTGTTGCGCTATGTCAAATTCTGGCTACGTGGTCGTTGCTGTTTGTACCCCAAAAGGCTGCAAATTTTCTAAAATAATATGCCTGCTCGTTGCAAAATTTAGCCGAACCCAAAAATACTACACTATCTGGACCGTCCTCTTTGCGGACTTGAAGCATTTTATCGCCGATTTCATCAACGGCTTGTTCCCAACTTATGCGCTCCCATTTACCGCCAACCTTTTTGAGCGGATATTTAAGACGCATTTTAGATTTGGTTAGATCGATTTGATCGATTCCTTTACAGCAGTGACTGCCTTGTGAGATCGGGTGATCTACTGCCATATCTTGGCGAATCCAGGTATTGGTGCTCTCATCTACTTGAGCCTCGATACCGCAGCCTACGGAACAGATCGAACATATCGTTCGCTTCATAACGGAACCTGGAAATGGGTTTTTGATCTCTTGCTCAGTAGCGGCTCTTAGCGTATTATTTTCGCCAAATGCAGCTACGCTGCTCGCTCCTAAAGCGGCGAGTTTCAAAAACGATCTCCTTCCGATCGCATTCTCACTCATGAAAATTCTCCTAGTAAGCTACTTTATAGTATTTTTTCCACGCTTCACTCTCCCAGTAAAGCACCTCTTTTTTCGGTGATTTGCCACGAACGGTATCGCCATAGTCCTGCTCATTTTTTGCTAGAGCCTGAGACGCGGCAACGCCCACGGCACCTACCGCGCCGATTTTTAGAGATTTTTTAAGAAAATCCCTGCGTTTGTTCTCCATGGTTTTCCTTTGTGAAGAAATCGCTTTAAATCTTTTATTGTAGTAACGCCTGTTACAGGATTTAAGTCTAGTGAATTATAACGAAAAGGCAGTGAGATGGAAATTAAATTTTAAGTTACTTTTTAAATTTTATTTAAAATTCAAAATATAAAGTTCTAACTAAAAAACTACTCGCAAAACTAGAGTTTGCGAGTTTAAAATTTAACCGAAATTCTGCTTTTGCGTTAAGATTTTGGTTAAAAATTTTATTTATCAATCCAGATTAAAAATATCTTCCGGATTGGTAAATTTATTTTGATAGCCGCCTTTTTTGATCGCTTCTTTAACGACGCTGCGATCTTTCTTTTGCGGAGCGGCAAGCGCTAAAAGCGAGCGTTCAAGCGCAAAAAAGCTTCTCATTAGTGCGCCTAATGATTTGAAAAAATCCGCCCGCACATGCCCGCACAAAAGCTCGCTAAACTCATCCACAAAGCTGTTGGTGACATTCGTAAAAAGCTCTAACGCCAGCGCTTCGCCGTCTTGCGCGCCGACGAAATTTTTAGCGTATTGCGAGTTCGCAGCATTTTTGCCATCCTGCGAGTCCGTAAAATTTTTACTGCCATGCAAACCTGCAGAATTTTTTCCATCTTGCACCGTCAAGCTCGCGCTATTCGTAGAATTTTTCTCTTTTGTCACGGAATTTTGTTCGTTTAAAACCGCGCTGTGTTTTGCAGCCGCGTCGCGCAGCAGAGTCGAATGCAGGTAAAAAATAAATCCCACATAATCCTCGCACTCTTTGCAAAGCTCCATATTACGGCGAAATTTACTCTTTTTTAGCACGTCGATTACTGCGACACGCATACGCCCATCGTCGCGCCCCTCGTCGTAGAAGCTTGCACTCATCGGCACATTGGCATATGAAAAATCAAAAAGTACGGAATTTTGCTCGCTTTTAAACGCTGCGAAGTCGAATTTCGCCAAATTTTGAAATTCCGCCTCATCGCTAGGCACAATGGGCGAGCTGCGTAAAAACTCCAGCTGTTCCTTCCAGCGCTTAAATTTCGCATCCGTTTCATAGAAAAAAAACGGAATTGCAAAAAATTCGTAGTAGTAGCTTCTTGCTTGAAGTAGATTCGCATCCATTACATTGCCCCTTTTCTAGCATCTTCTATCTGCTTTTTTATCATTATTTTCGCTTTGCAATCGCCGCAGCAAAAAAGCGTCTTCATCTTTTCAGGCTCGTTTGCAAAATGCGCGCCCATCATCTCCGCGATCTTCATCACGGCTTTGCTCGTCGCAAATTCCTTACCGCACTCGATACATTTAAAAAGCTCGTCTTTGGCTAGCATTTTGTAATTAAAAAATCCCGGCTCAAGCTCCACGCCGCAAGGCTGAAGCTCGATCGTATCCTTTTCGGCGCAGCTTAGCACGCAGTAGTTGCACGTCGTGCAAAGCGAAGCGTTGAGCTTAATTGAATTGTCGCTGTTGTCGGCATACAGCGCGCCGGTATTACAGGCGCCCACGCAGCTAAGGCAGAGCGTACAACTTGCTTCGTTTATGCTTACTTTGCCAAATTTTAGCAACTCTCCGCTTTCTACGGCGCCAAAGCTGCCCTCGCCCACCATCGCGCTTACGCGTTTTGAAAAAATTTCTTTTTTGCTAAGGCCCTGCTCGTTTAAGCTAAACGCCCACGGCTGAGAGCTTTGCGCCCACTTTAGCGCCTCTTGCAATTCGGCTAAATTTCGCGCTAAAAATACCGCGTCCTTGCCATAGATCGCGCGCGAAATTCCATTGATAAGCTCCGCTGCTTCGCGCGTGCCCTCGCCCACGTCTTCGCCGTAAACGATCACATTAGAGCCGCTTTCTTGCATCGCGCTTAGCAGATTTATCTCATCTATTTGCTTGCTTCCAAAAATTCCAAACGGCAGCACGCCGCACGGAAGCTGCACTGCTGGTGCGGACGCGATTTCGCTCTCTGCGATGAGAAGCGGAATTTTGCCTGCATAGAGCTTTGCGATCTCGCCAAATACGCTTTGGGGCAGCTTGGCAAATTTCAGCGCACCGCTAGGGCAGACGCTCACGCACGCACCACAGCCTATACAGTCGATGTGCGAAAATACTAGCTCGCGCTTTTCGTCGTTTTTCAAAATCGCCACTGTGGGGCAAACTTCCACGCATGGCGCTCGCAGCTCATTTCGCCTGCCTTGATACTGGCAGATCGCAGGATCGAAGATCGTGGAATTCTTATAATGATAAACCGGGCTTTTGGAATTTAAAATTTCTAAAATTTCATCGTCTTTTAGCCCCGAAATCTCGTAGCAGCCGCTTTGTCGCAATTGATAGGGCGCTGCGCCGCTAATCAAGAAAAAATCCGCCTCAGTCTCAACCTCATCTCGCTCGCTTAAAATCGTAACTGCAAGATCACCAATCTCGCCGTAGACGAACTTTATCTCAGCTCTGCTTAACGCGATCACCTTAAATCCGTGCTGCCTAAGTAGCCCCACAAGCTCCTCTCGCGGCTCATCACAGGCGAGAATTACGTTTTTGCCGACGGGCTTTTGATAGTCGCTATCTAGCGCGCCGTCGAAGGCGATATCTTTGGCGCGATACAAAATATCTACGTTTTTAGCGATTTGCAGCGGTTCATCCGCAGAATTTTCTATATAAAAATTTATCTCAGGCGCATAAATTTGCGCTTTTAGTTTCGGCGAATTAGCGACGATAAATTCTTCGTTTTTCGCCCCCTCTTCATCGCCGCAAATTTCGATATCGTCGCTTAAGACGACATCTTTTAGCCCCGCGGCGTAAAATCCATGTTCTTTCATAATCTATCCTAAATTGATAATTAGGCGGGTTTTACTCTTATTTTCTAAACAGCTTTTAAATTCTGCACTTAAAGTAAATCGAATTTAAATTAATAATTCTATAGATAAAGCAAAATCAAAGCTTTAAATGATAAAATCGCCTAAATTTTAAGGCATCGGGGTCGCAATGCAACAAATCAAACTACCAAAAATCGACAAAATCGCAAACGCGCAGGAGTTTCAAAACTGCCTCCGCCCGCAAATCATCAAAATCGCGAAAGAGCTCATCGAAGAAGCACGCAGGAAGGCGCTGCAAGGAGGAGTGGTCGCAAGCGAAAGCGAGATCATCGCGCGCATCAAATCGCGCTACGAAAAATTTCAAAATCTAAGTCTTAAGCCGCTCATCAACGCAACCGGCGTCGTGCTGCACACAAACCTCGGCCGCAGCGTCATCAGCGCTGAAATTTTAGCCCGCGCGCAAAAGATCATCACCTCGTATTCAAATTTAGAATACGACCTATCCGAGGGCGCGCGCGGCAACAGATACGACTACATAGCGCTTTTGTGCAGCGAGCTCTTCGGCGCGCAGGACGCGCTCGTGGTCAATAACAACGCTGCGGCGGTATTTTTGGTGCTAAATACCTTTGCGCGCGGACGCGAAGTCGTGGTAAGCCGCGGCGAGCTCGTCGAGATCGGCGGGAGCTTTCGAGTAAGCGAAGTGATGGCAAACTCGGGCGCAAAGCTTGTGGAGATCGGCACTACAAACAAAACCAAGCTGGACGATTACGAAGAAGCGATCAATGAAAACACGGCGATCTTGATGAAGGTGCACCGCTCAAATTTTAAAATTTCGGGCTTTAGCTCGAGCGTAAGCGCTGCGGAAGTTACGGCTTTAGCGCGAAAGGCTATGCGCAAAAAAGAGGAATTTTTAGCGCTCAGAGCGGCAAGCTTTAAAAATTTAGCAGATCTTCGCGGCGGCTCGTCGGATACGACGGGCGAAATTTTAAATTCCGCGCCGAATGGTTTAAGCTTGGCGGCAACTTCCGCGAATGTTCTAAATTTAAATATCGGTGAGCCGTCCGAAAAGAGCGAGTGCTTTCATGAAGGCAGTGCGGGCGACAAGAGCGAAATTTCTAAAATTTGCCCCGCAAAATTTAGCATGAAAAAAGAGGAAAGCTTTAACGAGATCATCGATTATTACGATCTTGGAAGCGGCTACGCGAGCGAGCTGGGATTTGGGCTAGGCAAAAGCGAGCCATCCATTTTTGAGCTTTTAAAAAGCGGCGTGCGGCTGCTTAGCTTTAGCGGCGACAAGCTTTTCGGCTCCGTGCAGTGCGGCATTATCCTAGGGGATCGCGAGCTTATCGCGCGCCTGCGCAAAAACCAGCTACTGCGAATGCTGCGCGTGGATAAGATCACGCTAAGCCTGCTTGCCGAGACGATCAAGGCGTATATAAATAAAGAATTTCACCTCATCACGACGATAGATCAGATCCATCTGAGCCTGGATCAGCTGCGCGAGCGAGCGGAGCTAGTGCAATCGCGCATCGGCGTAAAATCGCAAATCGTGCCTACTACCACCTTCGTAGGCGGCGGCACGATGCCCGGCGCCTCTTACCCTAGCGTCGCGCTTGCGATACTTGACGGCGCAGATCCACAGAGTACGCAGGCAAAATTTCGCGTTGCGGGCATAATCGGGCGAATAGAGGATGATAAATTTTTGCTCGATTTCAGATCAATTTTAAAAAGCGACTTGCAAGATTTAATAAAAAAGATCGGAGAAATTTATGAATAGCGTAATCATCGGCACCGCAGGCCATATCGATCACGGAAAGACCGCGTTAATCAAGGCGCTAAACGGCTTTGAAGGAGACCGAATGCCGAGCGAAAAAGAACGTGGCATCACGATCGATCTTAGCTTTTCGCATCTGCGCTCGGGGGATACCAACGTTGCGTTCATCGACGTTCCTGGGCATGAAAATCTAGTAAAGACGATGATTAGCGGCGCATATGCCTTCGACGCTGCAATGCTAGTAGTCGCCGCAGACGACGGGCTGATGCCGCAAAGTCGCGAGCATATTCAAATTTTATCGCTGCTCGGGGTAAAAAGCGTGATCCTATGTATCAGCAAGTGCGATCTGGCTGACGACGCACGCAAGGCGGAGGTCTCGGCGCAGTGCAGGGAATACATCTGCAAATTTAAAAATTTGCAAATTTTAAACACCTTTTTTATCAGTATAAAAGATCCCGCAAGCATCGCCGAGCTGAAAAACTATCTCTTTAATATCAAGCCCGCGCAGCGTCAAGGAGGCGGCGTGGTGCACTACTACATAGACCGAGTTTTTTCGCTCAAAGGGCTTGGCACCATCGTAACGGGCAGCCTCATTAACGGTGCTATTTCAAAGGGCGAGAAGCTTTACAACTGCGATCTGGGTAAAGCTTTTAACGTCAAAAGCGTACAGATCCACGACGAGGACACGCCGCTGGCGCAGGCTCCAAACCGCGTCGCACTGAGTTTAGATGCCAAAACGAGCGAGCTGCAAAAGGGGCAAATCCTAAGCAAAAAGGGCTTTTTCCGCGGCTTTAATGAAGCCGACTGCACCTTTAGCGGCGAAATTTCACACAACCAAGACGTGCTGTTTTGCGTCGGAAGTAAGCAAAGCGCGGCAAAAGCGCTCATTTTAAAAGAACTTCCTAGCGGCGAGAAGCTCGTGAGCTTTAAATTTGACAAAACGATGTTTTTGAAATTCGGCGAGCCCTTCGTCTGCTTGTCAAACTCGCGCGTAATCGGCGGCGGGCGCGTGCTAAACGCCGTAGTCGAGCCGCTAAAAAAGCAGAGCAAAGCCGTACTTCTCACCGCGCTTTTGAAGCGAAATTTCACCGAAGCGTTTAAAATTTTAAGCCTCTTTCACAAGCATGGATTCGGGCTATTTTCGGCGTATCAGCGCTTCGGGATGGAGTACGACGAAGCGGTAAAGATCGCGCGCGGTCTGGAGGGGACGTATTTTGACGAAGCAAATTTATGCGTTTACGATCTAAGCGCGATCGAGGACGTGAAAAGCCTCATAAAATTTATCGTCTCCAAAAACGACTACGCGATCTTTTCGCCCGCCTCGATCGCCCTAAAGCTCTCGTGGGCCAGCGAAGATCTCGCCGCGCGCGCGCTTAGCGAGCTTGAGCGGAGCGGCATCGTCTCCAAAAAGGGCGGAGTTTACGTAAAATCGGGAGTGGATTTTGACGCGCTTAAGCAGGGCCTGGAG
>CAURFS010000094.1:0-7668 GCA_963523845.1 uncultured Campylobacter sp.
AATCCAGGATAATGATACCGATTGGATGAATTGGGTTATCGATAAGCAAAGAAACACTTGGCTTATTCATGTATGTTTGGCATCTATGCCGGATCCGCGAGATGGATTTACGGGTGAGGATATTTGGTTGCTTCACTATAAAGGTAGGGATATCGAGCTTGATATAAGGCGAATTTATGACGAGACTACAAGTAAAATGCTCGTAGATAATCCGTTTTTTATCAAATATAAGCTAGAAAGTATAAATTCCAGCACTTACGGAATTTCATTGGACGAGCTTTATAAAATTTTAAAAGAAGCTCTAGCAGAATACGGCAATCGTGGTATTAGAGGTAGAGAAAATTTACCAAAGGAACATGAAGTCGTAACTTTTCTGCACGATTAAAATTCAAAGAATCGATGAGCTGCGTTTAAATACATCTGATATTTCAGTATCAAATTTAATTTTTCTATGCACTATAAAACGCCCCACTCTTTTTTATATTCGTTTATTATCTCATCGGGCGTTTTTTCTCCCTTATCGACCTTGATAAGATCGATTATATCTTGCTCGTTTGCAAACATACCCTCTATCGCGTGGTTACAGATGATAGATCTGTTTTGCTCGTATTGTTCTGCGCTCAGCTCGTCTTTATATTTTTCAAGTATAGCCAAACTCTTTTCTAAACTATAAACTTCCGGATATTTTTGCATGCTTTATCCCCTAGCAATATAAAAATTTTATCAGCTGCGGCGTCCTATTAAAAAACAAAGCTCAAGCAGGCAGGCGCACTTTTTGCTACGAATAGCTTGCAAGTAGTTCGCACTTCGCCGCAGCTAAAGCAGATAACTATTAGATGACGAGAAATTTTACTGCAAGTAGCTCACAAATAAATTTAACAAAACCCTTATCAAGCAAAAAAACGAAGGTAAAAGCCGTCAAATAAAACTGCTACTCCCTTACGATGAAAGCTCCAGTAAACTTGCCATTATGCGCGAAATCTCTCGCCTCATCCTCGCTTTTAAATCCACTTAAAAAGACGCGATAAATCGGCGCGCCATCTATGCTAAATTCTTTGATGATCGCAGGATATCCCGCCGTGCCGTGGTAATCGCGCTGATAAATTTGTGCGCCGCTTCTGTTTCTAAACGCACCGATTTGCACCATAAAATTTCCGCCGACAATGGTTGCTTTCGGCGAGCCTTTGGCGATAGTATGTCCATAAAAGCCCACTACTTCGAGTTTTACCGGCGCCGTACCTTTGGCAAATACGCCTACTAAATTAGCAGCTGTTTTGCTAAGATCGATGATGCGACCATCCACGAATGGACCGCGATCGTTGATGCGCACGGTTGCGGTAGCGCCGGTGTCGCGATTCGTGACCTTTACCATAGTATTCATTGGATAGGTTTTGTGCGCGGCAGTCATGCCGTTCATATCGTAAATTTCGCCGTTTGAGGTGTATTTACCATGAAAATTCGGCCCATACCAGCTGGCGATGCCGATTTGAGTGTCACCGACGCTTACCTGCTCTGGATAGTAGGTTTTGCCGTTGATTTTATAAGGGCGCATGGTGGCGGGAGAGTTTTTGCCGATCTTGCCTGCACCGCCCGCAGACGATCTAGAAGGCGGTGCGGTGCGAAACGAGCAACCGGCAAGAATCAGCGCAAAAAGCGCACTAAAAAGAGCGATTTTCTGGTACGACACCTACGATCCGATCTTATTTGTTGAATTTTATATTATTTAGCGCTATTTCGTTTTTGTCTTTGAGGCTAAGCTCGTTCGCCAAACCTGCTAGCACACGTCCTGGCTTGCGCTGTTTCAGACGTGGTTCATACGCTTGAAACGCGCCTTGATTTACGACAAATTCTGCATATTTGCTTTGTGGGATATAAAAGAAGTACTTGCCGTTAAGCGGCGAAATTCCGTTTTTAATATGCGCGTTGTAATCCTGCATTTGCGACGGCGAAATTCCGATCTGTTTTGCAACCGCGCTTAGCTTTGTGCCCGGAGCTACTGCGATACGCTTTAGCCCCCATGGCTCGCTTTCAAAAAGCAGAATTTTACGCATATTTTCATTTTGAGCAATGTAAGCGTATTTAATAATGCGCTTGATAAAATTCTTAGTCTCATTAGGAAGTGCGGGACTTTTGAGCAAGCGATCCAGATCATCGCTGCCAGTAGCTGCAATCGCATTTTTAAGCTTTTGATCGCCACAATTATACGCCATTAGCGCTAAATACCACTTGCCAAAATTTTGCTTCAGATGCAAAATATACGAAAACGCAGCATCCGTAGAGGCTGCGGGATCGCGACGCTCATCCACGGCACTATCTACTCTAAGACCGAAATTTTTCGCAGTTGCCGGCATCAGCTGCCACATACCACCTGCGCTAGCGCCCGAAGTTACGGTGTTTTTAAGATGAGATTCTACCATTGCCAAATACAATAAGAATTCCGGAGCTTCGATGTTATCGACCTCGGATTTGACTAAGTAGGCATTGTGCGACTGCGAAGTCACGATATGCTTAAACTGCTTGCGATCGCTTGCATTGATCGCACGGAATATGCCCGCGACTACGTTTTTGCTCGATTCGTTATTTTCGATGCCGAATTGATTTAAAATATAGTCGTGATTTGCGCGCATCAGACCGGGCTGGCTCGCAAACGCTTCGCCCATTAAAAGCAGGGCTAGCAGTATAAATTTTATGGCTTTCATATCTCTCCTTTGATTTTATCGCCAAAAAGCCTACAGGCGTTTTGAGTCGTTATTGCTTCGACCTCTTCTACGCTTAGGCTTAAAATTTCCGCGACTTTTTCTACCACGAGTCTCGTAAATGCAGGCTCGTTGCGCTCGCCTCGATGCGGATGCGGGGTTAGATAGGGTGCATCCGTCTCGATTAAAAGGCGCTCTTGCGGAATTTGCGGTAAGATCTCAGCTAAGTTTTTTGCATTTTTGAATGTTAAAACTCCGCCGATACCGAAGTAAAATCCGTATTCGCTAAGACCTAGCAAAAGCTTGCTGGCATTGAAGCAGTGTAAAACACCGCCGCATAAATCGCCGGCACGATCTTTTAGAATTCCGAAGCTATCTTCGTTTGCTTCTCGGATATGGACTATAAGTGGTTTTTGAAGTTGTGTTGCTAGATCGATTTGTGAGATGAAGGCGTCTTTTTGGCGGGAGATTTCTAAGGCTTTGGTTTCCTTGCTCTCTTGCTGCTTAAGTCTGAAATAATCAAGACCGCATTCGCCAACGCCCACGCATTTGGGATCGTCAGCATACCGCTTCAGCACCTCCATATCGAAAGAATCTATCTCGTATGGATGCACCCCTACGGCAAAATACACATTATCCCGTGCATGCGAAATTTTACATGCCTTATCTAGGTCTGCTACATCGGCACCGGGAATGATGATGCTACGCACGCCTGCAATCGTGGCGCGCTCAATCACCGCGTCCAAATCAGCGTCGAAACTAGCATCGTCTAAATGGCAATGTGTATCTATAATCATAAAACTCACTTGATAAAATTTTTCGAAGCGGATTTTACGTCGTTTTGCAAAATCACACTTAAATTTAAATTAAACGCGGTATTGTAGCGAAAAATTTCAGATTTAAACTTAAGCTTAAAATTCCTTCAGCTTTGTCTTAGCTTTTTAGCGAATTCCAGGGCTTCTGCAGTAATAGTCTCGCCACTTATCATACGAGCTAGCTCTGTTATTTTCTCATTTTCGCTTAATAACCTCACGCTAGATTTGCCGTTCGTTTTACTTACTAAAAAGTGTGACGCAGCCTTTGAGCTAAGCTGCGGTTGGTGCGAGATCGCAAAAATTTGATAAAATTTTGAAATTTTTACCAGCACGTTTGCAATACTCATCGCCTCTTTTCCGCTTAAATTTGAATCAATCTCGTCTAAGATTAAAATTCCCTCACCGTTATTTGTAAGCTCTAAGCTTGCCGCGATGAAAGCGAGGCGTAGGCGGTTCGTTTCGCCTGAGCTTAAATTTTTAAATTCTGTCTTGCACAAGCTGACGCAAATTTCGTCTATGCCGCACTCACTAATCGCCGTAGGCTTAAAACTAAGCTCCACTCCGTCCATATAAAGCTGCTTTAGATAGGAATTTATCAGATCCTCGAGCCGTTTTTTAGCGCCCTTGCGAGCCTCGCTGATTTTTTCGGCAAGGATAGTGGTGCTTTCGCTAAGACGTTCAAATTCCACTTGCAACTTGGTTTTTTCAAAGCTTAACTGCTCGTAATGCTCAAGCTCTTTCTTGCGCGCTTCAAGCGTAGCTAAAGCCTCTTCTACGCTTCCGTAGCGCCTATTTAGCGCGCTAAGAGCTTCGATGCGATCTAAAATTTTCTCTATGTCGATGTTTTCGAGCTCATCTAAATTCAAGCTTTCTCGCTTTAGCCGCAGCTCGTTCATCGCATCCTCGAAAAACGCACTATCCAGCCCGCTAAGACTTAGCGCTTCGATGACGCTGCGCTCCAGCTCAAAAACACCCTGCGCCCTAGCCCAAAGCTCCTCGATCTTATCTTTTTTACTAAGCTTTTTTTTGATCTGCAAAAGCTCCTCATATTCGCCGATCTTAGGCGATACGCGCTCGATTTTTTCAATCTCGAAGCGAGCAAATTCCTTTAACTCCTCGATCTTGCGCTCTTGATCCAAAATTTCATCCAGCTGCTTTTTTGTGCGGCTAAATTCCACAAAAGCGCTTTGAAGCTCCGATAGGCTTTGAGCGTGCGCCGCATCTTTTTTCGCGGCGATAAAATCAAGTAATTTTAGCAAGCTGTCGCTACTCATTTCACCGGCGTTTTTCGCGCCTAAAAATTTCACGTATTCGCCGGCGATCGTGCTTAGATTTTTTTTTGAGACCGATTGGGAATTTATAAAGTATCGCAAGCTACGCTCTTTTAGGACGCGAAAAATATTTGGCGTATCGTTTATCAAGCCGAAATTTTCCATATCAAATTTATGCTCTACGTCCGCTTCTATGAGCTCTGCCTCGCATTCGTTAAGACCGAACACCGCTAAAATCGCGCCTATTAATACCGATTTACCCGCGCCGCTGATACCTGTAAATACGCTAAGTCCCGGGCCGAAACTAAGCTCGCTCTCGCAAAAACCTAGATTATTTTTAATATAAATTCTTTCTAACATCCGCCGTGCCCCCATCTGAGTTTGGCTTTTAAAACGTCGAAATAATCGTAGCTCTTGCGTTTTATTAAATTTGCTTTGGCGTGTGAAATTTTAACGCTCACGCTGTGAAATTCCGCAATATCAAAAACGTCTTGTCCATCGATGACGACGCCTACTTCGGAGCTTCCGGCGTTTTTGAAGCTTGCAAGATATTCTTTTGGAAGGATCAAAGGCCGCTGCGTCAGGCTGTGCGAGCAGATCGGCGTGACGCAAAACACGTCGCACAGCGGATAGACGATCGAGCCGTTCGCGCTCATATTATACGCGGTCGAACCCACGGCGGAGCTTACGATCACGCCGTCGCCGTAGTAGGTGTTGAAATATTTTCTATTCAAAAAAGCGTCGATCTTCGCCATCGAAGAGATGTGGCTGCGGGTGATTACGACGTCGTTAAATGCCGTCTTGCGGACGATTTTACCGCTGCCGTTTTCCAGTATCACTTCGAGTAAAAACGGGCGCTCGATCTCGTATTCGCCGCGCAAAAATTCCTTTAAAAATTTTGCGAATTCGCTAGGCTGCACGTCCGTTAAAAAGCCCAAAGTGCCCGCATTGATACCCAAAATAAAGGCGTTTTTGTCGCTTAGTAGCCTCGCAAGCCCGATGAGAGTGCCGTCGCCGCCGAGGCTGATTAAAAAATTGGTCTTTTTTAAAATTTCTGCAAGCGTATGCGGCTTAAAACCGAAAAATTCGGCGCTATCCTGCTGCATCAAAGGCTCGATGCCTTGCGCTTTTAAAATTTCGCAAATTTGCTCCACGACGGGGCGAATCTCTTCTGATTTTTTGGCTATTAGTCCCGCGAATTTAAGGTTTTTATGAATTTTGTTTTCCATAGTTTTATTTTATAAAAAATTAGCTTTGTAAAAGCAAAATTTAACTATACTTGCGTTTTACAAATAATTTTAAAGGAGTAAATTTGCGAAGTCATTATTGCGCCGATTTGAGTAAAAACGATATCGGCAAAAGTGTAACCGTGTGCGGCTGGGTAAATTCTTACCGCGACCACGGCGGCGTTATTTTTATAGATTTGCGCGACCGAAGCGGACTTTTACAGCTAGTCTGTGATCCTAAAGATAGCCACTCGGCATACGAGGTAGCAAATACCGTGCGAAACGAATTCGTCCTAAAAGCCGTCGGCAAGATCCGTGCTCGCGGCGAAGGGCTGGAAAATCCAAATTTAAAAACCGGCGACATCGAAGTCGTGGTAGAAGACCTACAGATCGAAAATCCGAGCAAGCCGCTTCCTTTCGTAATCGGCGATAAAAGCGTCAACGAAGAAACGAAGCTAAAATACCGCTTTTTGGATCTGCGCGCCGACGGAAGCTTCGATAAATTTAAGATGCGCTCCAAGGCCGCGATCGCCGCGCGAAATGCTCTTGATAGGCTAGGCTTTGTGGAGGTCGAAACGCCGATCTTAACGCGCGCGACGCCTGAGGGCGCTAGGGATTATCTGGTGCCTAGCCGCGTCTATCCGGGCAGCTTCTACGCGCTTCCGCAAAGTCCGCAGCTTTTCAAGCAGCTTTTGATGTGCTCGGGCTTTGATAAATACTTCCAGATCGCGCGTTGCTTCCGCGATGAGGACCTGCGCGCCGACCGCCAGCCGGAATTTACGCAGATCGATATCGAGATGAGCTTCAATACCCAGTACGACGTAATGCGCGTAGCCGAGGAGGTTTTAAAGGATATTTTCAAATCCTGCGGCCGCGAGATCGTCACCCCTTTTAGACATATGGAGTATAAGGACGCGATGGAGCTTTACGGCAGCGACAAACCCGATCTGCGCTACGATATGCCTTTCATCGACGTAGCCGATATTTTTGAAAAATCGAGCAACGAAATTTTTTCAAATTTAGCCAAAGACCGCAAAGCTAACCGCGTTAAAGCTCTTAAAGTCGAGGGCGGCGATCTGAAATTTAGCAAGCGCCAGATGCAAGGCTTTGAGGAATACGTGAAAAAATTCGGCGCGCAGGGACTTGCGTTTATCCAAGTAAAAGAGGACGGGCTAAAAGGACCGCTGGTAAAATTCTTTGAAAAAAGCGAGCTGGACGAGCTCATCAAGCGCTGCGAGCTTAAAGTCGGCGATGTCGTGTTTTTCGGCGCGGGCAAAAAGAAAATCGTGCTTGATTATATGGGCAGATTTAGAATTTTCCTCGCAAACGAGCTTGGCCTGATCGATCCGAACAGGCTTGAGTTTTTGTGGGTCGTAAATTTCCCTATGTTTGAGCAAAACGACGACGGCAGCTACTCCGCGATGCACCATCCTTTCACTATGCCGAACAACCCCGACGAGCCCGATCTGGAGGATATTACCTCGATTGCCTACGACGTCGTGCTAAACGGCATTGAGCTTGGTGGCGGCAGCATCAGGATCCATAAGGCGGACATTCAAGAAAAGGTCTTTAGGCTGCTTAAGATCGAGCCTGCGGAGCAGAGGGAGAAATTCGGCTTCCTGCTCGATGCGCTAAGCTTCGGCGCGCCTCCGCACGGAGG
>CAURFS010000095.1:0-7630 GCA_963523845.1 uncultured Campylobacter sp.
ACCGCGTGCCGTGAAGTGCGCGGCGCGGAATTTAACCCGCGATCGCGGCGCTCGATACGTAAATTTTATAAAGCGCGGAAATTAAATCCTCAACGCACGCGGCCAAATTTCAACTCGCAGCGCAAATCTATCTTAGCGATTAAAATTCCGAGCTAGCAAAATTCTAACCGCGCCGCGCTAAATTGCAAATTTAGCTTAGCGGTGCGCCGCAAAATCAAACCCATCGGCGCAAACTACGCATTACCGCGAGCAGGAATTTTATTCGGCAAAGACTGCTTGCCGCGACACTAAGCTCCAACCTGCGCGCTTTTTAAATCGTTAAATTTTAATATTGCAGCGCGTCGCCATCGCGTGGCAAAAAGCAGATTAAAACGCCGCTCCGCCGCGTTTAAATTTAGCCCCGCGGATTTATGCCTTTCACGAGCGAGCACCGCCTGCAGAGCCGCGCGTTCAAATTTTAAATTTACTCCGCTCGATGCCGATTTTGCGATCCGTGCGCAACAAAAGAGCGCAATCCCGCCGCCGCTCGTGATAAAATTTAGCCGCACATGGCGGCCCGCTATGCGAGTAAATTTAAAACGCGCCGTATTTATAACCGCTCAAATTTCAAACTTGAACCGCCCGATCAAAATTCCGTCGCAGGCTGGGGCCGCGGCTTAAAACGCGCCGCCCGCGATCGGAACATCATTCCAAAGATACCTCACCTCGCCCGCGCCAATCTCGATGATTGAGTAAAAATCGCCGCAGATAAGCATATAGCGCCCGTCCGCGCGGGTTGCCAGATCCTTTGCGGCAAGCTTCTTGCCCAAGATCACGTCGCGCGCGTCGCCGTCGTAAAAGTTTGGCTGAAGATCTAAAAACTCGAGCGGATTTAGCGCCGCCTCATCCGCAAAGCGCGGATCTTGCAGGTCAAAAACTCCCTCACTCTCCCGCCTAAGCGCGCTTAGCGTACCCGTAACGCCTAGCTTTTCTGCTAAAATTTGCGCGAAAGAGCGCACGTAGCCGCCCTCGCTAAGCGCAACGCGAAAGCTTACGAAGGGGTGAGCGTAGCTTAAAATTTCGGCATCAAAAACCCGCATCGAGCTCTCTTTTAGGCTCACCTCTTCGCCCGCGCGAGCGAGCTTGTATGCGCGCACGCCGTCAATTTTCTTGGCGCTGAAGGCGGGCGGGATAAATTTTATCTCGCCGCGCATTTGCGCCATCGCGGCATCTAAAACCTCGCGCGAAAGCGGCGGGATTTGCTCCACGCGTCCTATGTTTTCATTATCGCCGCTTGGGCTCTGCGCGCCCAGCCACAGCGTCGCAGTGTAAACTTTTGGCTCCTTTTTCAAAAATCTAAAAAAGCGCGCGTATTGCCCGAATGCCACGATCAGCGCGCCGCTTGCGAAGGGATCGAGCGTGCCGCTAAAGCCCGCCTTTTTCACGCCGTATTTGCGCTTAAGAGCGCTTAAAAATTTATTGCTGCCGATGCCCGCGGGCTTGTCCACCAAAAACAATCTATTCATAAGCGCCGATCTTTTCCACGAAATTCGACATTATCACGCGCGAAATTCCGCCGAAATTTATAGTGAGTCGGTCGCCGTTTACCGCCGTGATCTGTCCGATACCGAAGAGTTTGTGCTTAATCAGCTCGCCCTTGCTAAAGCCGCTACTTTGCTCGCGCGGAGGCTCTTTAGCCACCAAACCCGCCTCGGCTATAAACCTGCTCGCATCGAGCCTCTCGCGCTTGCCGCGATAAAAGCGGCTAGCGGCAAAGCTAAGCGTGAGAGTGCGTTTGGCGCGCGTAATCGCTACGTATGCGAGCCTACGCTCCTCCTCGATGTCATTGCTGTCGCCCAAAAGCGGGAAAAAGCCCTCCTCCAGCCCGATTACGAAAAGATGCTCGAACTCAAGCCCTTTGCTCGCGTGCACGCTCATTATATTCATCGCATCGCCAGATACGGCGTCCTGATCGCTAAGAAGGCTCAGCTCGTTTAAAAATTCCGCCAGATCAAAATCGGGCTTATTGCTCGCTTCGTCCTTCAGCATCGCCAAAAACTCGTCGATGTTCGCTACGCGGTCGGCGCCATCCGGAAGCGAGGCATAGTAAGCCTTTAGCCCGAAAGCGGGCTCCAGCGCGTCTATTTTTTTGATAGTATCCGCTAGCGCGGAGATAGAAGCGATGCCGCTTTTAAGCTCCGCTAGAGCCTGCGCCGCCTTGGCGCTAAGCCCCGCGTCCGGCTCGCTAAAGGCGTCAAATAGACTGATAAGCCTCAGGCGCGAAAGCTCCTCGAGCTTTGCCAGCGAGACCTTGCCGATGCCGCGCTTGGGCACGTTTATGATCCGCCTCATCGAAAAGTCGTCGTGCTCGTCGTTTACCAAGCGCAGATAGGCGATCGTATCCTTGATTTCGGCGCGCTCGTAAAATTTCACACCGCCTACCATTTTGTACGGGATTTTGGCGCGATTCAGCCCCTCCTCTAGCGCGCGCGAAAGAGCGTTTACACGGTAAAGCACGGCGATTTGGGAGGGCGCTACGCCGCTTGAAAGCAGCTTTTTTATAGCTTCTGCGATCTTTGCCGCCTCGATACTCTCCTCGTCTGAACGCAAAATTTCGATCTTTTCGCCGCCGCCGTTCATGCTAGTAAGGTTCTTGCCGAGGCGGTTTTTGTTATGCGAAATGAGCTCGTTGGCGGCATTTAAAATTTCGTCCGTGGAGCGGTAGTTCTGCTCGAGTTTGATAAATTTTACGTTTGAGAACTGATCTTTAAAATTTAGAATATTTTCTATCCGCGCGCCGCGCCAGCCGTAGATACTCTGATCGTCATCGCCCACTACTACGAGGTTTTCGTGCGCGGTGCAGAGCTTTTGCAGCAGTTTGAATTGAATGTCGTTGGTGTCCTGATACTCATCGACCGTGATGTAGGCGTAACGGCGCGAAATTTCATCGCATAGCCGCTCATTCGCGCTTAAAATTTTATACGGCAAGATCAGCAGATCATCGAAATCCACAAGATTATTCGCCGCCAAATACGCCTCGTAGCGCTTATATGCTCTAGCGCAATGCGCGTAAAATCCGCTATACATCCTGCTTAGCTCGTCCTCTTCGCCCTTTAGAAGCTCGTCGATATCTTTAGGGCCGATTAGAGAATTTTTGTAGGTTGAAATTTTAGCCGCCAATAGCGATGTGGGTAAATTTATCTCAAAGCCCTTGATGATCTTTTTCTTATCGTCGGTATCGATCACTTGGAAGTTTGCGCTGCGCCCAAGCTCGCTAATATGAAATTTCAAAAACAGAAGTCCAAATTTATGAAAGGTGCACAAAAGCGGCACGCTGCTTAAATTTAGCCCGCTTATCAGATTAAGCGCTCGCGAGCGCATCTCGGCGGCGGCTTTGTTTGTAAACGTAAGCGTGAGAGTATTTTCCGCAGGCACGCCGTTTGAGAGCAAGTAGGCAAGGCGCGCGGTGATCGTTTTGGTTTTGCCGCTGCCCGCACCCGCTAAGATTAGCATTGCTCCGTCCACGTGGCTCGCAGCCTCGCGCTGAGCGGGATTAAGACCTTCTAAAATATCGCTCATTTTGAGAAAATTTTACGCGATTTTTCGCGCTTAAGCCACTCGGACTCGGGCTGGGAGAAATTTACCGCGATGGGCTTGCCGTCCACGACGATCTGCAAAACCGCGTAAAACGGCACGCTAAGCGTGCTTGCAAAATCCTGCGGCCCGAAACCCGCCTCGAAAACCAGCTCATCCTTGCTAAGATGCGCGCTAGAAAGCGTGTATTCCTCCAGCTGCAAAAAGATCGCGGGCATTTTGAAGCTTTTTAAAATTTCCTCCGGCAGCGGCGGGTCAAATTTTATCTGATCCGTCCTCGCAACGATGCCAAATCCGCATCCAAGAGCCAAAACGTAGTCCAAAACCGCGCCTATATGTGTGCTGCTCGCAGCGATAAATTTATCGTCTTTTAAAATTTTATCTATCATCCTAACCCCTCACAAACTCATCTACAAGCGCCGCGACCTGCTCTATGCCGATGCGCCAAAACTCGCTTTTATTGATGTCAAAGCCGAATTTCGCCACTAGCTTTTGCGGCTCGTCGCTGCCGCCCGAGCTTAAAAACTCGGTGTAAATTTGAACGAAATTTTCGAGCTTGCCGCTCTTATACAGCCCGTAAAGCGCGAGCACCAAAAGCTGCGCGTAGGCGTAGGAGTAGCAGTAAAACGGCGAGTGGATGAAGTGCGGGATGTAGCTCCACCAGCTTTTGTAATGATCCTGCAAGATTAGCTCGCCCGCAAACATCTTGCGCGACTCCTCCATCCAAAGCTCATCGATCTGCCCCGTGCTTAGCTTATCCGCGCTTGCATGCACGCGCCGCTCAAAGGTCGTAAAACCGATCTGGCGGTAAAGCGTCGCGAAGATATCCTCGATCTTTGCCGCGAGCATCGCTCTTAGCGCGGTCTTATCGCTTGCGATCTGCGATGGCGTATCCGTATCGCGCGCTGTGTATTCGCACGAACCCGCAAAGCTTTGCGAAGCGGCGTGTTTTACGGCGTGTTCGCTTGGAATTTCACCGCCCTGAGCCTCTTGCAAAGCTTCGCGTTTAAAATTTTGCGAGCCGTTTAAATTTGAAAAATTTTCGCGCATATAATCAAACACCAGCATCTCGCAGAAAACCGACGCGGTCTCCGCCGTCGTTAGCGGCGTAAAGGAGTTAAAATAGCCCACGCCGTAGCTTAGATACTGATGTATCGCGTGCCCCAGCTCGTGCGCGAGTGTAAATACGTCGCGGCGCTTGCGCGTGAAATTTAAAAGCACGAAGGGATGCGTATCGCGCGAGCCCGAATGCGAAAACGCGCCGCTTTGCTTATTTTGCGCGGGCATCGCGTCGATCCAGTTTCGCTCAAACGCGATCAGCGCGATCTGCTTAAATTTCGGACTAAATTTTTCAAACGCCGCAAGCACGATCTGCCTAGCCTGCTCGAAGCTAAACTCGCTCTCATCGCCGCCGAGCGGCGCGTATCTGTCGTAATCATACAGCGCGTCGTAGCCTAAAATTTCGCGCTTTTTGGCGTAAAATTTGCCGACCAGAGCGAAGCTTCGCTCCGCCTCTACGATCAGCGCATCAACGCTTGCGATATTTATCTGATTTTCTTCGTGCATCACCGCCTCGGCCTTATCGTAGCCGCGCAGCTCGCAGCGGATTTTAAGATCGGTTTTAATCATATTGTAGATGTAGCCAAGCAGGTGGGAATTTTGCTGAAGTACCGCACTTAGCGAGGCTGCGGCGTCCTTTCGCACCTCGCGATCAGGGCTATGAAGCAGGCTTAAAATTTCCTCCTCGCCGAGCTTGCGCCCGCGAAAATCAAAGCTCATCCGCGCCATGCTCTCGTCAAAAAGTCGCGAAAACGCCTCGCCGCTTACGGGCGAAGTTTTTAAAAGCACGCTTTCTTGCGGCAAGCTTAGCTGGTGAGCCTTGCGCCGCTTAAGTAGGCTCAAATAGTATCTAAATCTCCCGCCCCCTGCGATAAACTCGTCCTGTTTTGCGGCGTCCATCTCGTTAAACTCAAGCTCGAAAAAAAGCAGGCTTTGCGAAATGTCGTTGCAAGCCTGCTCCGTCTTGGCCTGCTGCGCCCCAAGGCTCGTATCTCGCGCGAATTTTAGATGCGCAAAACTCATTATCTTGCCGATCTGCTCGCTGATGCTCTCGTAAATTTCAAGCGCGCCTAAAAATTCATCCGCGCTAAGAGCGCGCAGCTTATCTTTAAATTTAAGCTCAAAATCCCTAGCCTGCGCGGAGGCGCTATCTATCGCGCCGCTAAATTCCGCTTCGTTTGCAAACAGCTCGCCTAAATTCCAATTCATCGATTTCCTTTTAAAATTTTTGGATAATTTTATCAAAAAAGAATAAGTAAAATTTTAAAAACCGCGAGATCCGCCGCCCTAGCGGAAATCGCGGTAAATTTTAAGGTGAGTTATTTTTGCATACTTTGCGACGCGATCGCCGTAAAAATCACGTCGGTGGAGCTATTGATCGCGGTTTCTACCGAGTCTTGAATTACGCCGATGATAAAGCCGATCGCGACGACCTGCATTGCGATGTCGTTTGAGATATTAAAGAGCGAGCACGCAAGCGGTATCAGCATCAATGAGCCGCCTGGCACGCCGCTAGCGCCGCACGCACCGACCGCCGAGACCACGCAAAGTAGTAGCGCCGTCCAAAAATCAGGGCGCACGCCGAGCGTATGAGCCGCAGCAAGCGCTAAGATCGCGATTACCACCGCAGCGCCCGCCATATTTATCGTAGCTCCCAAAGGTATCGAGATCGAGCTTAGCTCGTCGCTGATGCCGAGCTTTTTGCATAAATTTAAATTTACCGGGATATTCGCCGCCGAGCTGCGGGTGAAAAACGCCGTGAGGCCGCTTTCGCGCAGGCAGGTAAATACGAGCGGATATGGATTTTTCTTAATCACCGCAAAGACGATGAGCGGATTTACCACGAGGGCTACGAACGCCATCGCACCTACTAGCACGACTACTATTCGCACGTATCCAAGCAGCGCATCGACGCCGGTTTGATACACGGTAGAAGCTACTAGACCGAAAATTCCAAACGGCGCGAGCTGGATTACGAACTGCACGATTTTGGTTACCGCTTCGCTCAGATCGGTAAAAATTTTCTTTGTTTCATTAGTGCAAAATTTAAGCGCGACTCCAAGACCTATCGCCCAGGTTAAAATTCCTACGTAATTCCCGTGTGCGATAGCGTTTAGCGGATTATCTACAACCTTAAAAAGCAGATCTTTTAGCACGATCCAAACGCTCGCAGGAGCGGTATTTTCCGCCGCGCCGACATTACTTAGAGCAAGCTCCGTAGGGAATAAAAAGCTAGCTGCTACCCCCACGCACGAGGCTAAAAAGGTGCCTACAATATATAGAACAACCACGCGTTTTAAGCCGCTTGCGCTGCCGTATTGTTTATTCACGATCGAGCTTAAAATCAAGATAAAAACTAAAATCGGAGCTACCGCTTTAAGGGCACCTACGAATAAATTTCCTAAAATTTCCCCAAAAGCTACTACGTTTATTAAAAACGAAGCGTGCTCTGCCGCAATATCGCCCGCCGTCGAACGCGCAGCAAAGCCCAAAATGGCGCCTATTATCAAGCCTGTAACTATGCGCAGAACTAGATTTTTATCTTTGTAGCTGGCTACTAATTTTTGAATCGAACTCATTTTTTACCTTTCAATCAAAACGTCGTTTGAAATATATCGAAATTTTATTTAAGCGCATTTAAATTTGAGCGGAATTTCGTAATTTTTAGTCAATCTTAAAACCTCGTTCGATAAAATGGCGCGAAATTCTAATCAGGAGCAGATATGTATCTATTCACAAGCGAAGTAGTAAGCCCAGGACATCCGGATAAGTGCGCCGATATCATCGCAGACAGCATCGTGGATGAAATTTTAAAACAAGACCCCAACGGGCGCGTAGCAGCGGAGGTTTTCATCGCGGGCAAACACGTAGTAATCGGCGGCGAAGTAAACGCCAAGATAGATTTTACCCACGACGATTACCGCCACATCGTAAAGGGCGCGCTTAGCGAGATCGGTTACAACGACAACCCTCATTTCACGCGCGCACAGTGCCTGCA
>CAURFS010000096.1:0-7569 GCA_963523845.1 uncultured Campylobacter sp.
CGTCTCAACTCCTCTTATTGCAGTGATTTTGTGCTCTACAATGCTGCTTCCGTTTATCATCCTAGCGGTTATGAAAGCAAATCGCGACAAACCTCGTGAAACCGATCCTTGGGCATGCGGCTTTAAATATAGCCCTCGCATGCAGATGACCGGCGGTCCTTTTACCGGCGATTTAAGAAAGATTATGGACTGGTTATTTAGAGGTCATAAACGCAGAATAGAGCAAAACGGCTACTTCGGACCGATCGAGTATCACAACCACCCACAAGACATTTGGTGGACGATGATTTATCAACCGGTAATCGATTGGAGTAAGAAGATCGCCGATAAGATAGGAATTATTCAAAGCGGCTATGCAAATTTATATACGCTTTACATCCTAATCTATCTTTGCGCGATACTGGGCGTCGGATATTTCTTGATCTAGGAGGTTTGAGATGCAGACTATACAAACTATATTTTTAATGATATTTCAAGTCGCGGTTATCGTCCTAGTCGCTCCACTCTTCGACGGTATGGCTAGAAAACTTCGAGCCAAGCTTCAGTCGAAACAAGGAAGCGATTTTTTCCAGACTTACCGCGATATTATTAAGCTTTTTAAGCGCGGCAGGACCGTTCCTGCGTGCAGCCACTGGGTATTTAGATGGGCGCCGTTTTTCCTTTTCGCTACTTCGGCGGCGATTTTGGCGGCTATTCCTATTACATACAGCAAAGATACCCTTTTCGGAGCGTATTCGGATATTTTCGTTATCCTATATCTAGGCGCACTTTTGCGCTTCGTATTCGGTGCGGCTTCGATAGATAGCGGTAACCCGTTTGCCGCAACCGGCGGTGGACGCGAGCAGATGCTTGCCGTTTTTGTCGAACCTGTGATGATGATGTGCCTAATCGTAGTAATGATGGCTGCAGGAACTTCAAATTTAGTTGAGATCCAGCAGATGGTACGCAGCGGTCAGATCGGCTATCAAATTCCAAGCTTTGCCGTCGCCTCGATTGCGTTTTTATGGTGTATGTATGTCGAGACCGGCAGAAAGCCATTTGATCTTGCCGAAGCCGAACAAGAGCTTCAAGAAGGTCTACTTGGCGAATATGCAGGCAGCGATCTCGGCTTAGTGCAAGCGGCGCTTATTTTGAAGCAATTTGCGATGATCGGATTATTCCTAACGATATTTGAGCCGTGGAATTTTAGCAATCCGCTTTTAGCGATCATAATCTTTGTGCTAAAAACAGGCGTATTTTACGTAGCAGCCGTTTTCATCGACAACTTTGGACCACGCTTCAGAATGACTTCGAGCATGCGCAAAATTTCATGCGGCGCTCTTGCCATCGCTTTTGCGGCATTAACGCTTTACGTAGTAGGATTTTAAGATGAATAGTATCGATATTTTAGCAATTTGTATGATAATAACGTCACTCGCGGTATTCGGACTTAGAAATTTAAAGCTTTCGATCGGAATTTACGCGATTCAGACGCTACTTTTGGTAAGCATATTTTTTATGCTGTATTCTAACTTCAATGCGCCGCAGCTTAGAATTTGGGCGATAGTGGCGTTTTTTACGAAGGTTATTTTCGTGCCAGGAATTTTATTTTGGCTAGTTAAAAAGCTGGATGTGATCAGCGAGGATGAGCCGGTAGGCGGCTTTTTCGTAAGCCCCGTTATTGCGATGGGATTTTCGCTAGCGATTGCGATGACAATCAATCCGATCTTGCTTAAATTCTCTCTTATTCAAGAAAGAATCGTTCTAATAGCGGCGGTAACCGTATTTATGATGGGAATTTTCGGCTTCATGCTAAGAAATTCTTTCATCAAGCAAATTCTAGCCTACTGCCTATTTGAAAACGGCATCCACCTAAGCCTTGCGCTTATGGCTTACAACTCTCATGAGCTAGTCGAGCTTGGAATTTTAACCGACGCGATCTTTGCGGTTATTATTATGAGCGTTTTGGCAGTTAGATTTTACAAAGCTTATGACGGGCTTGATACGTCTAAAGCTTCGAATTTAAGGGGTTAATGATGAATAGTTTAGCTTTTATATTAATTTTTCCGTTGCTCGGAGCGCTGATATTATTCTTATGCCCTAAGAATTTCAAGCTCCTAAGCACGCTACATGTTTTGATTTCTGGGGTTACATCCGCAGGGCTACTCTGTAACGTAGGCAAGCTTCTAAGCGGCAATGCCGAGGCGTTTTACGCATACGATAAATTTCTATTCCTAGATAGCCTAGGCT
The DNA here is from genome assembly GCA_963523845.1 of uncultured Campylobacter sp. Lineage (GTDB taxonomy): Bacteria > Campylobacterota > Campylobacteria > Campylobacterales > Campylobacteraceae > Campylobacter_B. The sequence continues at coordinate 2,230 of CAURFS010000096.1, forward strand.
GCGTATTTTTAGTGCTAATCGCCGTAACGGGCTTTTTGGTAAATTTATACTCCACCACCTATATGAAATGGGAGATACAGGGCGGTCATTTAGATCTTAGCGATCTTAGAAAATACTACGCGCTCTGCCATGTTTTCGTTTTTACGATGACGCTTAGCGTGATCTGTAACAACGTCGCGTTTATGTGGGCTGCAGTAGAGGCTACTACGTTAGCATCGGTATTTTTGGTCGCTATTCATAAAGACAAAAAATCTACCGAGAGCGGTTACAAATATATAGTTATCTGCTCGATCGGCTTAGCGTTTGCGCTTTATGCGACCGTTTTACTATATGCGGCTACATTCAAAATCACAGGTGACGGCGAGGCCTCGATGCTTTGGACGAGCATTATGGATAATGCCAAAAATTTAAACGGCGATGCTGCTAAGCTTATCTTTATATTTGCTCTAATTGGCTTTGGAACCAAAGCAGGACTTGCTCCTACTCACACTTGGCTTCCTGATGTTCACGCAGAAGGTCCAGCTCCTATTTCGGCCTTGCTTTCGGGCGTACTTTTAAAATGTGCGATGCTAGCGATATTTAGATATTACGCTATCACAGCTCAAGCTGTAGGCTTTGACTTCGTTCAATCCGTGATGTTAATTTCCGGTACGATCACGCTATTTATAGCAGGAATTTTCCTCGTTCGTCAGCACGACGTAAAGAGGATGTTTGCTTACCACTCAGTCGTTCATATGGGTGTTATTGCATTTGCGCTAGGCATCGGCGGATATTTTGGCTTGCTTGCCGCGATCTTTCACTGCTTAGCTCACAGCTTTACTAAGGCTCTTGCATTCTGCTCTACCGGTAATATCGCTAGAATTTATGGTCACAAAGATATGTCTAGAATGGGCGGTATGGTAAAAATCGCTCCGCTTACTACGATAATGTTTGGCGCTGCGGTTTGCTCGCTCGTAGGTGTTCCTGCGTTTGCGATCTTTGTAAGCGAATTTAACGTTTTTAAAGGCGCGATAGCCAGCGGTCAATACATAGCCGTAGCATTATTTGCGATCGCGCTCGTAATTATTTTCATCGCGGACTTCGCACACTTTAATCTTGCGAGCTTCGGTACGCCTAAAGGTGAAGTGGTTTATGCTAAAGAGATGAGCTTGTTTGAAAATTTACCGCTAATCTTGCTTTGCGCTTTAGTGATAATTTTCGGCGTATGGCACGTAGGTGATTTTTGGATGCTCGTCGAAAACGGCGTTAGAATAATGATGAGAGGTTAAAAATGAGAGGCGATAAATTTATAGAAATTTTAAAGACTAAAGTCAAGGTCTTAGAAGTTACCCGCCAAGCCGAGGATCAAATTACCGTTTTAGTGGATAGAAATGATCTGCCGCTTGCGGTTAAAACGCTGTATTATGATATCGGTGGTTTTATCAGCACGATGATCCCTAACGATGAGCGCGAGCTAAACGGAAATTTCGCGCTTTACTATGCGATATCTATGGAAGGTGGCAAAATGACCGAAGCGGAGGATTTCGCCGCAGAGGATAAATGCTTCATAACCGTTAGGACGCTAATTCCCGGATCGGATCCTACATTCCCGTCAGTTACTCCTTTAGTGCCTGCTTGCGTATGGTACGAAAGAGAAGCCTTCGATATGTTCGGTTTAATCGCTGAGGGCTTGCCTGATAAACGCCGTTTGGTGTTAAGCGACGATTGGCCAGATGGGCTTCATCCGCTTCGCAAAGACGCGATGGACTATCGCTATAGACCCGATCCTGTAGATCATAAAGACGAACCTAATGCAGAGTTTTTATTTCCTAGCGGTGATGGCGTAGTAGATGTTCCACTTGGACCTCTTCACGTAACGAGCGATGAGCCGGGACACTTTAGACTATTTTGCGACGGCGATGAGATTATCGATGCAGACTACCGCTTGTTTTATCAACACCGCGGTATGGAGAAGCTAGCTGAAAACCGAATGAATTACGATCAGATGGGCTACCTTGCAGAGCGCGTCTGCGGAATTTGCGGCTACGCTCACGCGATTGCGTGTATTGAAGCAGCAGAGAAAGCCATCAAGCTTGAAATTCCGCTTCGTGCGCAAGCCATCCGCGTCATCTGCCTTGAGATCGAGCGCCTTCACAGCCATCTTTTAAATATCGGTCTAGCCTGCGAGGTAACAGGTAACTATAACGCCTTCATGCATATCTTTAGGGTGCGCGAATACTCCATGGAGCTAGCTCAGCTCGTAACCGGCGGCCGCAAGACCTACGGCAATGTCATTATGGGCGGACTTCGCCGCGATATGACCGACAATGAAATTCGCAAGAGTATCGAGATCATCAACAAGCTCGACGTTCAAATTTCTGAAATTTGGGACGCCGTTATGGAGGATAAACGCCAAATCGGTCGCTGGAAAGGCGTAGGCGTATTAGATCGCAAAGTGGCGCGTGATTTTAGCCCGGTAGGTCCGAATATGAGAGCTTCCGGTTTTAAACGCGACAACCGCTACGATCACCCTTATGATTTCTTCAACAAGATAGAATTCGAAGTAGCCGTAGAGCACGGTGGCGATGTATTCAGTCGCGAAGTCGTAAGATATAAAGAGCTCAAACAATCGATCCACATCATCAGGCAGTGCTTGCATCAAATGCCGCAAACTCCGATAATGATCGATCCACAGACTATGATCAGACCGGAAAACTACGCTTTAGGTCACGACGAAGCGCCGCGAGGCGAAAACGTGCATTGGATCATGCAGGGCAACGCGCAGAAAGTTTATCGCTGGAGATGTCGCGCCGCTACGTATAACAACTGGCCGAGCTTACGATTTCAATTCCGCGGAAATAACATCTCCGATGCGGCGCTAATCGTATGCTCGATGGATCCGTGCTACTCATGCACCGAGCGCGTAACTTTAGTCGATATTAATAGCGGAAAGAGTAAAATTCTAACCGAAAAAGACCTTAAGAAATTTTGCCAAGACGGCAAGGTTAGCAAAAAGGATTTAAGATGATGAAATTATTCGACATTACCGAAAAATATGGTAAGGCGACCTATGCTTATCCGTTTGAGCCATACATTGTGCCCGAGAATTTTCGCGGGCAACCTGAATACACCTATGAGCTTTGCATAGGCTGTGCTGCATGCGGTATCGCCTGCCCATCCAATGCGATCGAACTTAAGATGAACGAAGCTCAAACTAAACTTATTTGGGAATTTGATTGCGGACGCTGCATATTTTGCGGTCGCTGTGACGAAGTATGCCCTACAGGAGCGGTAAGGCTAGGCAATAGCTTTGAGCTAGCGGTAAAATTTGATAAAAGCGCGCTTATCCAACACGGCGAGCTTGAGATGGAGAAATGCAGCTGCTGCGGCAAGCCAATGACCCCAAAAAGGCTCATCAACTACACGCTAGAAAAGCTAAGTACTGCAAATTTGCTCCCAGGCAGATTAGAAGAAGCTAAAAAATACCTCTATATCTGTCCTGAATGCAAAAAAGCTCAAGCGGTTGAGAGAATGACTAAAGGCTTAGAGGAGGCAATAAAATGAGTTTGTATCAAGTCCCCGAAAATATTAAAAACGCAAACGATCTAACCGCAAAATTGGAGCTTTTGAAAAATATCAAACGAAGCTTCAGCGTTTATCGTATCGATTGCGGAAGTTGCAACGGCTGTGAAATCGAAATTTTTGCTTCTATCACGCCGATGTGGGATCCGGAGCGCTTTGGTTTTAAACTCGTAGCCAACCCTCGTCACGCAGATATCTTAGTCTGCACCGGTCCGGTTACTCGCCAGATGTATTATCCGCTGCTTCGCGCTTACGAAGCGGCGCCCGATCCAAAGATCGTAGTAGCGCTAGGTGCTTGCGGAAGCAGCGGTGGAATTTTTCACGACGCATATAGCGTATGGAGTGGCATCGATAAGATTGTGCCGGTAGATGTTTATATCCCCGGCTGCCCTCCGCATCCTGCTAGCATCATCTATGGTCTTGGCATGGCGCTTGGCATCATCGATCAAAAGCTTCAAAAGAAGAGCTACGAGCAAGATAACACTCTTCCGCCACCGGTTAAGAGTTCAGTTATCGGCGATATTTTATTCGAGCGCGATCTGCAAGCTGAAGCTAAGAGGCTGATGAGCTATATTTTCGGAAGAGTTTTATTTGCAAAATATATGGATGCGATCAAAACCTCATCTGACGTTCACGATCCAAAAGCTTCTCGCGAGGCTCTACTTAACGCTATCCATACCGAAGAGGATCCTAGATACGCGGAGTGCATGGCACTATTGCACAATGACGTATATCTAAAATACGCCCGCGCTACGGAAGAATTTAAGATCGATCCGCAAAAAGAGGTCTGGAGCAAACGATGATTGAGGTTTTTAAGCTTACAAAGCGGCATATGGACGAAAACGAAAATTTACCCAAAGAACTAAAGGATATCAAGGTTTTTTCCACCTGCGTCGGTCACGGCGTAGGTACGATAGATTTTAGCGAAAAGGTACTTGAGATAGACGATGAAGAATTTAAACGCATCGTCGAAAACTCGGGCGACTACGTTAAATTTAAGATCGGTAACCTAAGCAAGTATTTCGAGATTGAAATTTTTGCCGAGCACGCAGCCAAGCTAATCCCTCAGCTTTGCGAATGTGAGCTTAAAGATCTGCTAAAAAATATGCGCGAAGGATACTTCGTGCTAAGGAAGGATTTTTGATGCGAAAGGCGTTGCTTTGTATCGGCAATCCCCTTCGCGGCGACGACGACGTGGGCAATGAAACAGGGCGAATAGTCGAGGCGAATCTAAAAGACTGGCGCGTTTTTTATGGGCAGGATGTGCCCGAAAACGAATTTGCAGCACTTAGGGAATTCGCCCCTGAAATTCTGATCGTAGTAGATGCGATGAGCGGCTTTGATGAGGATAAGATAGAATTTTTCGACCTCAGCAACGATCGCGACTATATCTACTCGACGCATAACCTACCTACGCCGGTGCTTCTAAGCTATTTGCGCAAAATTTGCCCAAAGACATTGTTTTTGGGCATAAGCGTGCTGCTCGATAATGTCCTTGATTTTAAAGAAAGGTTAAGCGAGAGCGCAAAAAAAAGCGCGAAAAAAGCTTATGAGCGTATCTTAGAAATTGATTCAAATTTAAATGAGGAGGAGTAAATGTTAAATCCTGCAGAAACCGCGCAAGCGGTGTCTAGTTCGATGCAACACAAGGCGCATACCCCGCTAATTAGCATAATTTTTCTAGCTATAATGGCGGGCGCTGCAATCGCTATGGGCGATATTTTCTGGGCTCACTCGACCGTCGGAATGGCTGAAAAGCAATCTATTGGCTTATCGAAT
>CAURFS010000097.1:0-7452 GCA_963523845.1 uncultured Campylobacter sp.
TAATAAAAGCAAATCTTCCTTCAAGTTGATTCATGGTGGCATCTTTGCCATCAATATTAAAGGATTTATTCTTATAAAGAGAATTGGCCATAGCTCTTGTATATTTACAATAACTATGATTTATACTTATTTTTTTATTAACAACCAATCCAGTAACTTCTTGTCTTGAATCTTTATAGAAAAGCCTAGTCTTCTTCTGGTTAATGCAAAAGCCCGCCTTTTCTACTTCTTTCGAAATACACAATAAAAACTCATTATATATATATATTCAAAAAATCTTTATTATTGGTAGAAAATGTTAAATCATCTGCGTATCTTGTATAATCAAGCTTATATTTTTTAGCAAGTTTTAATATTCGCATATCAAATATATTACATATTATGTTTGATATAATTGGAGAAGTCGGGGCTCCTTGCGGAAGAGAACCCTTGTAACAACATAATTGAGCTATAATAATTGCTATATCTTTTGGGATTCTGAAATTTATATTTTTTTCAAAAAACCCAACAACTCTACCGAAATGAAAGCTAGCGAAAAAGTCCTTTAAATCTATATTTAAAACAAACCGCTTATTTCTGTGGATTCTAGCATTAGTTATTATGCTTTTGCCTTTTTCAAAACCGTGAGAGATATTAATTTTTATATTTTCATCTTTTTTGATCTTATTTTGATAGTTATACAGCTTATTCATTAGTCTATTTTGTATTTTTTTTAAAATCTTCTTATCAGGCGCATTAATGATTCTAGTGCCACCATTCTTCTTTGGTATTTCAAATGTAGTATATAAATTCTCCACTTTAATGTGATAAAGTATGTAGGTTAATAATTTAAGTTCAATTCCCAAAAAAACAGCAAAATCTTTTCTTGTTTTTACATCTTTTAAACTAAGCATAACTATCCAAAGGAAAAATCAGAATGTGTGGCAACTCATTATACAAAATGTCATTCTTAATTGCATTATTGCAAGCATGTAGCAAAGTTTGCCAACATTTTAGTCAACGTTTGCGAAACACAAACACAAAATCTAGCCACACATCTTTGAAATTGTAAATACTTTTAGCTTAATTAACTATTAAACTCCTTGAGTAAAAATTTATCAGTTTAATAAACTTTTTATGACTTTAGAAAATATCTTTATGCCAGCCGTATTTTACGATGGATTTTTCGTGCTATCTTTTCCCCTTCTGCCCCCCATATCGGCAATATAATCGTAGCTTTTGATGATTATCCGCGCTCCGTCATATCAAAGACCAAGTCGCTGAGATTTACCAAATAATGCAGTACATGCAGAATCCATCGATATCGGTAAATGTGGTTTCGTAGTCGTTTTAAAGGATATAAAGTGTATTTCCCGTACCCGAGCGACTATAAGTTATTTCGCCGACTTCATGCACTATGCCCTCATTACGTATGCCAAAGTACGCGGAAAGCGGGCTACCGCCTGATATACCACTTTTGCGAGGGCTGCTTTTGCGTAAAAATTTGGCAGCGCGCCGCGTAAAGATACAGCTCTGCGCGAAATTTTGAAATTTTGCGTTTTGTAAATTTAATGCGCCGTTTGGCAGCTATCGCGAGACGGCGAAATTTTATAATGTAATGGGCGCTGCTTTTTGAATACGGATAGCCCGCCGCCGCGAAGTAAAATTTAAACCATACGGCGCGAGCGAGGTCGTTTTTGAGCCGGAGGCGCAAAAGGCGCTACAGCACATCAAGGCTTTGGGACTTGAGCGGCTAAACGTCTGCATTGCCAAGACGCAGTATAGCTTCAGCGACGACGCCAAGGCGCTTGGGCGAGCGCGCGGCTTTAAGCTTAGCGTTAAGGACCTTCAGATCCGCACGGGAGCGGGCTTCATCGTCGCCGTCTGCGGCAAGATAATGCTGATGCCTGGGCTGCCGAAGGTTCCTAACGCGCTAAATATGAAGATTACTAGCGATGGCGTTATAAGCGGATTGGCGTGATTTGAAATTTTATTTTTTTGCGCGTCCATTTTTTTTGCGCGCTCGCCTTGGGGGTTAAGCTTAGCTCCGGCCTAGTCGTGATTTAAGCTTAGTATTCGTAGGCACTCAGATGAGAGCGGAGTAGAGTTACCGATTTGCAAAATTTAGCTGAATTTGCTCGCTTGCGGATAAATTTTAAGCGCGGGATTTTGCGGATCGGCTTTGATTTTTAAAAACAGAGGCGAATTTGACGAGAATTTGACGTTAGGTTCGCCTTTTAGAATTTGACGAATTGCCCATAATTTCTCGCCAAAGCGGATAAAATTGCTTGCCTTTTTGGCAAATCGCCGCTAATCGTAAATTTGAGATTTTTACGTCAAATTTAGGGGAAAATCGACGTAATGTATTTTGGCGTTTTTATTGATCAAATTTGCCTAGGCAAGCCAAAAATCCTGCGCGAAACAGAGCTAAATTTTTAACCTTCTCCCACGGCTCCATCCCGCCTGCAACCTCTTTAAAAACGCCTGCGATTTCTATATTTTTTACGCTTAAATTTCGCTCGTAAGCCTTGACATCGCGCATTTTTAGCTTCTTTTGTAAAAAGGCGAATTCATACTCGATCTGGCCGCGAGCGACGCTGATTTTAGCCAAATTTCGCGCGTCAAATTCGCCCACCTTCGCGGCGTCAAATTTATACCCGCGAGTGCAGGCCTCCTCATAAACTTCCGCTAGATACGCATTTACCGCCTCTAGCGCGTTTTCATGCGCGTAAAAGCGGTCAAGCTGCGGGTGATTTTTGTAGCCCTTCGTGAGTCCAGCTAGCACGTTTTTAGCTAGCAGCGCCTCGCGCCACAGCGCCACGAGCCCCTTTGCGTCGAGATATTTAAAGCTTATCGTCCAAAGTCTCATTTTCGCCTTTCGTTAAATTTCGTCGTCAAATTCGGCGTGCTTTGCGCCATAGCCTGAGCGGCGATAAATTCGCGTCTTAAATTTAGCCAGGCTCTACCGAAGCTAAAATTTTACCTCGCTGCGCATTAAAATTTGCTTGCTCATTGCAGCTTGCCTCTGCATAGCACGGGGATCTTTTCTACGATCTCGCCGCCGCTAACGAGATAGGCGAACTCGTGCAAATTTACGACGGGGCAGATGTGGTTCGGATAAATTTCGAGCCGATCGCCCACGCGCACGGCGTCTCTCAGCGCTCTGTCGTAGATGATCGCATGCTCGTCGTAAACGCCATTTATCCACACATCCGTGCCCTTTATGCACCCGAGCCCGGGCGTGGCGGTGAAGCCCTCGGTGCGCCTTTGCTGCGTGAGCCCCTTGGCGCCGACGTCGGTGATGATGCGATCCGCCGTAGGCCTGCTGATGACGGTCGTAAGGATACTCGCCGCATTCATCGAATAATCGCCGTATGCCTGCGCTTGCGAGGCGTCCATAAAGATATATGTGCCCGGGCGGATCTCGGTGACGCCCTTTAAAATTTCAAAATCATTTATGAGCGAGGGCGTCGAGCCTATACTAACGATGCTTGCGGGCAGAGCTAGCTCGCGCGCGATATCCGCAAACTCCAGCGTGCGGCGCTGCGCGGCTAGGTGGATGCGCTCGCATTCGCTTTTGCAGGCGGCCTTGTAGGAGTGACCGTCGTGGGAGAATACGCCGCGGAATTCGATATTTTTGCAGCCTTTTAGAAATTTTATAAACGCTGCGAAATCCTGCTTTTCCACGAAGCCCGAGCGATTTTCGCCTACTTCGATCTCGGCAAGCACGCAGGCCTTTGTGCCGCTACGCTCAAAGGCGCGTTCTATCAGGCGCGCCTGCTCTATGCTATCTGCGCCGAAGCTTAAGTTTATCCCTGCGCGCAAAAGCGCGATGATGCGCTGAAATTTCAGCTCGCCCATGATTTCGTTTGCGATAAATATATCTTTCAGCCCGTTTGCCGCCATGATCTCGGCCTCGCCCGTTTTAGCAACCGTGATGCCAGCAGCGCCGATGCTTTCTTGCAGATTCGCGAAATAGGGCATTTTGTGCGTTTTGGTGTGCGGGCGCAGGCTCACGCCCGCGGCGTCTGCGTAGTTTTGCATCTTTTGCAGATTGCGAAGCACGATTTCGCGATCAATCAGCAACGCCGGCGTGTCGATGTCGGATACCTTCATAAGCTTCCTCCTAGTTAAATTTGCGAAATTTTAATTCAGCCGCGATTATTGGCTGCGCCCGTTTTGCGGCGGCGAAATTTTAAAATTTAGCGCGGCTTGCAAGGGGCGAAATTTACCTGTCGCTTGAGAAAAACGGAATTTGCGCGTCGTAAATTTAGCGCCGTTTGCGAAATAGTGGCTTGCTCACTGCAAATTCGGCGCCCTTTGCGAAACGTTTAAATTTGGCGAGCAAATTTGCGTTTCCGTGCCACGCAAAGCAGCGCCGGTAAAAACAATACCGCGCGGTGCATGAGAAAATCAAAATAAAATTCTAAAATGCGCTGAGTAAAAATCAATACGCGCACCGTACCGCTAGGCTCACGGAGTTTTTAGCTCCGCTTCACGCCGTTTTTATTCCTTGCGCGTATATTTTTCTTGCGGCACATATTCGCGTTAAATTTTTCGGTGAGCGACCCGGCACACTATCTGTTTCCGCGCCGCCGCTCGTGTTTTCGCGCTGAATATTTAGCGCCACAACTCGTTTGCGCTGCCGCCAGTGTTTTTTACTAAAGCTCATTTTGCGCCGCACGCTGCACATTGCCGCCTATTTTTGTGCCGCTCGCTTCGTAGCAGCGCTTCATTTCTAGCTCGCCTCGCCTCGAGATTTGCTATTTTTTGTCCTGCAGCACCTTGTCGCGCCACTTCGAGTTTGCTTTGTTATCGGTCGCTACGTCTTTGGATATCTCGGCCGCCGCTTCGAAATTTTTACTCACGCCCTCTTTGGAATTCTCGTATTTTAGGGCATTTTCGCTTTTGATACCGATGCTTTGCGCTTCGCTCGCGGCGTCGATATTAGCGCCCAAAAAGATAAATTCCCAGTCGTATTTTTCCTGCTTGTCGCTAATCATCTTCTTAATCTGCGCTTTGGAGTATTCGCGGCTCGAGTTCTCCTGTCCGTCGGTGATGATGACGAAAAGCACGCGATTGTTTTTGGCATAGATGTCAGGCACTCGCTCGATACGCGCTATCGTGCTGCCGACGGCGTCAAGTAGCGCGGTGTTGCCGCCGGCGTAGTACTCCTTGGACGTTAGGTTTTCGACCTTTTTAAGCGGCGTGCGGTCGTGGATGACATTAAATTTCGTATCGAAAAGCACGGTCGTGACGCTGGCGTCGATGCCCTCTTTGCGCTCCTTTTCTATCATCGAGTTAAATCCGCCGATCGTGTCGCTCTCAAGCCCGCTCATCGAGCCCGATTTATCTAGGATCAGCACCAATTCTAGGTGATTTACGCCGTCTTTATGATTGGGCGGTGTGGCGAGCTCTACGCTTTTGGCAAACAATATGCCCGCAAGCGCGGCAACAAGAAGGATGATTTTTTTCATAGGGGCTCCTTTGTTAAAATTTTGTTATTTTACTATTGTATCGCTTAAGCAATGAAATTTTATCGCTAAAGCTTCGCTGCACGCCTTTGCTGGGTAAATTTTAATACGAATTTTGTTGCGGAATTTTAACGTATCCTTGCGAGAGACGCCGCAAAATTCCGCGCGATATAGAATTATGCGCGGCGCAGAATTTCGCTGTGGAATTTTAAAGGAGTAGAATTTTATGCAGCATGGAATTTTGCGTACAAATTTTATGCAGCACGGAATTTTATGGCGCCGCAAAATCAAGCGTCTGCGGATCCGCTCCGTTTTGCGCCAAGGTAGCTTCCGATCTCGCTTATCAAAACGCCCGCGAGGATGAGCGCCGCGCCTAAAATTTGCATCGCGCTTAGCCTTTCGCCGCCCACGAATACGCCCATAATACCCGCCGTTACGGGCTCTAGCGTGAAAAACAGAGCGGTTTTTACGGGCGTCGTGTATTTTTGCATCAAGGCCTGCGCAAAAAAGCCGAAAACCGTCCCTAACAGGCAGATCACCGCCATCGCGACGAAAAAGCTTCTATCCATCACCGGCACGATGCTGACTCTTTCAAAAAAGATCGCCGCAAAGCAGCAAAGCACGCTTAGGCAGAGGATCTGTACGTAGGCGATGCCCGCTACGTCGCAGCTTTGCACGAAGCGGTTGGTCAGCACGATGTGAAACGAATACGCGCACGCGCAGACTAGCGCCAGCGCTTCGCCCTTGCCCAGACCTAGCTGCGTGTCGCCGATGAGATAGAGCCCAGCGATCGCAAGCGCGATGCCCGCGTAGGCGTAGGAGTAAATTTTATGTCTAAACAGCGCCGCGGCGATGAAGGGCACGAGCGCGACGTTTAGACCGATGATGAACGCCACGGAGGAGCTTTGCGCGAATTTAAAGGCGAAGGTCTGCGACGTAAAGCCCGCGAATAAAAACAGGCTAAGCGCCGCGCCGTGCTTGATCTCGCGCGAAGTTATGGCTTTGAGCTTCGGGAAAAATATCGCGCCTGCGATGATGCTCGCGGCGAAAAAGCGCCAAAATAGCAGCACGAAGACGTTGTTGCTCGCAAGCGCCTGCGATGTGGGCAGATACCCGAGCCCAAAAGCGATCGCCACGAAGAGCATTCCGATGTCGGCTCTGAATTCCAAACTTTTATTCATCTGTGTCCTTTTTGAAAATTTAAAGTCGTAATTTTACGAAATTTTAGGTAAAAAACAGGCTAAATTTTGACGATTTTGACGGAACGGCTTGGAATTTTTGTTTTTAAGATCGCGAGTTAAATTTTAAGCGCCCGGCTCGTTTTAAGCTTTCGGCTCGTCTTTTTAGGCTTGCATTGGGCTTGCGCGCACGATCATTGCGCCGCGTGGCTAAATTTAAAATTTAATCGCCCGCGCCCTCTTTGTCGTTTTTTAGAATTTCTATGTTTGCGCGCTCATTCGCGCCTTTTAAGCTTATAGTTTTTTTGAGCGCGGATTTAAGGGGAACTCTGCCTCTTTTGATTTTATCATCTTATAGCGCCTCTTTCTTATCTCTGCTTCGATAAATTTTATATCTTGCTGTGCGTATGGGAATGAGAGCGTAAAATTTTTGTCGCTTTGCCCGTCTTTTATTTTCAAAATCGGCATCTCGCCCCTCATTCCTTTCTCCGTAAGGGCGTTTTCTATATCGATCTTTGTGCTAAATTTAAACGGCAAACATTCCCATTCTCTCCTTATACTGCGGCTGTCTATGATGATCCCTTTTTCGGTTAATAGCCATAGCGATATAAGTATCAAAACAATGCCCATAGCGATCACGAGTGCGGTCTCGCCGCCACTTCTGTGCAAGAAGCCGTCTATACATAAAGGATCGCTTGTGTCAAAGCATGTAACTTTACCTTTACCTTTTATCCTTTTTATCCAGGGCTCGTCAAACGCCACTATCGACCCCCAAGATAAAATGAAGATGACGAGCGTAAATTTGGCTAAAGGGCTAGGCG
>CAURFS010000098.1:0-7445 GCA_963523845.1 uncultured Campylobacter sp.
AGTTACGATACATCGCCGATAGCCCAGAACAGCACACGCCGTAAAATGCGATCCCCTGCGCGCCTATTGCGCGAGCCTTATCTTGGTACTCCTTAGAATTTCCGATCTCCACTATTAGGCTTACTAATGTCGGCAGATGTCCGTGCACGGCGATATTGACCCAGCCTTTTTTAAGCGCGCCCATATTGCTTTTGGAAGTTACGCGATCTCCTACGCCAAATAGCGCATCCGTAGCGATATTTGCAGCTACTACGCCGGTGAAGGTAAAAGCAAGCCCGCAGCGCAAAAGATGCTGCATCACGCTGCGCCAGTCTCCGTCCGTGCCTACACCCGTTCGGTGATACGCCTCAAAGACTTCGTTATACGCACTAATCGGCAAAATATCTAGCTTCCGCCATACCTCTTGACGCTCCTTGGGTGCGAGCGCAGTGATGGTTTTATACTCGCCGCTGCTTTGCGAAAGATCTGTCAAAAGCGTATCGGCAAGCTCTATCGCTACCTCTTTTAACTCTCTGCCTTCAGTTGGAATTCCAAAGGCTTTGGCGGTATTGATGATTTTGTATTCGCCTATTATGGGCAGATCTAGCTTGCCCTGTGCCGCCCATTTTAGCGACAGCAGAAGCTCTCTGGCGTGCGCGCCGTGTTGAGCTACGCCTGCAGCTACTTGGCGCAGTAGGTTGCGCGACACGATGAGATCGGCGTCCGCACCGCAAGTGCCGCGATCGGCCTTTTTAGTAATTTTGCAAGGTCCCATATTGCAGATCTTACAGCATACTCCGCTAAGCCCATAGCTACACATCGGCATCTGTTTGTCGAAGCGATCAAACGCCGTATCTACGCCGATCTGCTCCATCCTAAGCATCATTTCGCGCACGGCGGGATCAGGGGTTTTCTCAAGTACCTCTTGCTTTGTGGGGAAGGTCTTTTTGTATTCAAGCACCGCCTTCATATAATCCGCCGTAAATTCCGCCTCATGAAAATGCTCGAAAAGATTGCCATGCGCGTCTTTATGCGTGTGAGGGCTAGCCTCTGCGGGCACTAAAACTTTTGGGATGCCGTGCTCGTCAAATCCGATAATCGCGCGATGAGAGTGGGGCTTGTGATCATGGCAATGTTTGTCGTGCTCGTGCGAGCTGATGGCGGAATCCTCGTCGCGCTCATGCGAAGACGCCGCAGAATTTGCGCCGTATTCGTGCAAATAAGCTGCGAGGCTCTCTTCTTGATCGTGTGGGTGGGTCGCAAGATCTTCGTCGTGTAGATGCGAGTGGATTGCGGAGCTATCGCTATGCTCGTGTGAGCAAGAGAAGCGGTCTTCGCTGCTTGAGCTCTTCGCAGGATTTGAAATGGAATTTGTCAAAGAATCAGCCATGGAATTTATTGTAGAGTTTATTGCGGATTTTTTAGCGTTGCCTGCGCTTTGAGTGCTTGAGTACGCCGCAAAGTTCGTGCTTGAGGCAGAGCTTGCGCTATCATCGTAGCCAGACGCGGAATTTTTGGCTTCGCAGTCGCACTCGTCGCAGGAATTCTCGCCTGCGGCGCGATTTTTAGAAATTTTGTCGCGAGCATGTGAGGCGGAAGTCATAGAATTAGCGGCAGAATTTTTAGCAGTGCTTGCACTTTTGTCGAAAACGGACGCGGCGGAGCTTTTAAGCGCGTCTGCGGCGGAATTTTCACCCTTATTCGCAGCGGAATTTTCATCCGTCGCAGCCTTCTTGCGTGAGTCTTTTTGTTTTGAGATTTTGTCGTTTGCCATGACGTCTCCTTAAAATTTATTTTAAAAATAAGCGAGAATGCAGCCCTTAATAATATACTAAAAAACTACATTATTTAATTCTTATAGATAAAATTTAACGTGATTGTATTTTTTAATTGCTTTAAATTCCCTTAATAGCGCACTAAAATAAAAGATAAATTTTTATGAATAAAATATACTAAAATAGCTGGATTTAAATTTCGCCAAGCGGCTCGATCATCTTAGATAATCGATCAGCTTGGCGGAGATTTCTCGAAACTGCAAAATTTTATGCCCCTTTTTCTCGCGCATGAAATTTTGTGCGTCCTGAAGTCTCGCAAATGTGATGAGATCGTCGCCTCTGGCACTTTGCAGCACGCTGCCGAATACATAAAACGCGTCCTGTGCCTGCAAAATTTCGCCGCTTGCGTAATCGGTGACGTAAAGCTCCGCTCCGCCGAAATTTGCGTTCGTGGAATTTGACTCGCCGAAATTGCCGCTAGCAGGATTTTTGCTCATCAAATTTTCCTCCGCGGAAGCCCCGCCGTTATTGCCGCTCAAATTTTCGCCCTCGAAAAAATATGCAAACATCGCCTTGGGCGAAGCAAATGCTAGCGCGCTGCCGTCTTTGAGCCTTGCATAGGCGCGAAATTCAGGGTGCGCGCTAGTATCGATGCCGTATTTGGCGCAGATGAGATTTATATCTTTAAGCCACGCAGGTTCGTGCACGCTTTTAGAGTTCTGCGCCAAATCGGAACCTGTATTATCTGACGCGCTTAAATTTTGCGCCGAGCCAGAGCTCTGAGCCGCGGAATTTTGCATCTCAGCTGCGCCGCAAAGCGCTATAAATGCCGCTAAAATGAGTGGAAATTTCACGCCAAATCCTTTGATCTAAAGATAAAATAGCCCAAAACGAGGCTCGCCGCGCCCAGAGCGATCGGATAGAGCAGCGAAAAGGCGATGAAAAGCCCGCGCCCGAAGTGATCTAGGATAAAATACGCCGTCGTACCGATGACCGCAAGATCGGGATCAAATAGGCTGATAGCGGCGATGCGGAAGTCCTCCATCGGGTTTGCCAGGGCGATCGCAAAGATCAAATTTTCGTTCACTCCCGTTTTTGCGAGCAGTCCGATCAGCACGAGATCCAAAAACGCAAGGCAGAAAAGCCAGACGAAAAATGCGAGCCCAAGCCCCATCTCTTGGCTTTTTGAGACGGCGCAGATCAAAAACGCGATCCCTAAAAACGCCGCGCATAAGCTAAAAAGCAGCCCCGTATAAAGCAGGCAGATCGCCCACGGAATGCCCGTGCCTTTGATCGCGCCCCAAACGATCGCAAGCAGCAGCGACAAAAATATCGGCACGAAGACTCCAAATAGCCTTCCCAGCGCCTTGCCGTAATAATACTGCGCCTGCGAGATCGGGAAGCTTAGCAGGTATTCTAAGATATTTAGGTCGCGGTCGGCTAGGATCGCCTTGCTGGTGGTGACGAGCACGAAGACGGGAAGGATGATGATGCAGATCTGAATAAACAGCAGCAGCAGTCGCGAAAGCCCGCTAAAGCCGAGCACACGCGAGTCGGTCACCCCCGTGATGAAAAACGCCGCCACGAGCCCGCTAAAGATCAGCAGATAGAGCAAAAACCAGCGCGAGCGGAAGGACTCTTTGATGTCCAAAGCGGCGATGGTGAGTAAATTTTTCATTCTTTTCCTTTATTGCGCCTCGGTGCGCTTTTTAAATTTAGATTGCTTGCGCGGCTTAAATACGCGCATTTAAGCTCGGCTCCGTTTCGCGGCGCGGATTTTACAGCCTTAAATTTGCCAGCTGAGCTTTAAACAGGCGGCAAAAATTTTATCCGCAGCGTACGACTGCGCCTCGCGCATAAATTTTAAATTTACAGCTCAGGCTTACGGCGCCTGCAAACAGCGCGCCGTTTGCCGCCCGCTATCCATCATCCGCCATAGTTTTAAATTTAGCCGTTTGACGGACCGCTTAAATTTTAGCTCCGTAAAATTTCAAAGCTGGGCGTATCTCGCGGCATAAAATTTTAAAATTCTAAAAATCTCAAGGCAGCGAGATTTTGCACCGGATATTTTAAATTTACGGCGAACTTTTGAATTAGCGCACCCGATTTAATTCGGCAGAGCGAATTTTGCGCCGTGCGTTAAATTTAACTGCGTTGTGAGATGAAATTTTGCGGTCGTTTTCTAGACCCATCTCTGCCTCACGTTAAAGCTGCAAAGTAAAATTTCATCTCATCTATGGCGGTGCGGGCGGCACGCTGAAATTTTACGCTTTAAATTTAGCGCAAAAACATAGGGCCGCTTAAAATTCGTCTTAGCCAAAACGTTTTTAATGCGCGTGCTCTGAAGGCATATCGGGCCCCGTGCTGTTACTTTCGTGCATCTGCCCCATATCGTGTGGCGTGCCTTGAGAGTGTGTCGTGCTGCCCGCATCGCCGTTCATGCCATGATCTGAGCCGTGAGTGTGCTCCATACCGCTCATATCGTGCTTCGGCTCGCTTGTGCCGTGCTCCGCGGAGTGAGGGTCTTTCATGCCGCCCATATCGCCATGGCCGTGCATGCTTCCCATATCGCCGTGCGCATCGCGACCCATATCTCCCATTCCCATGCCGTGCGAGCCGCCGCCTGCTTTAAGCGCCGCGACTACCTGATCGAAGCTGAAGTCTTGCTTGCCCTCTTGCTTGTTTTTAAACGCGCCCCAACCAAACGACATAGGGGTTTTAAAACCGCGATAAAAGTGCGCCGTGCGTGCGTCGATAAACTCGCCGTTGCCGCTAGCGTCATTGATGTAAATTTTAGCGTCCTTTAGCCAGTTTAGTTTGTCGTTGGTAACCATAAAATCTACCAAGCAGCCGATGTCGTCAAAGTAGTGGTTTTTACCGTCCACGCGCACATCGACGCTGAAGCGGTTATCGCTGATCGCCATCTGGCAGTGCTCGCACACGTCCCTGTCGTAGTGGACGTTGCCGTAGTCCTTCTCGTCGCCACAGCCTAAAAACGTAAGCGCAACAAGTGCGCAAAGTAAAGCTTTAAATATTTTTGTCATCTACGATCCTCCCTAGATCCATTGAAATCATTCTTTTTACCAGCCCTCCCACTTCCTCGAGCCTATGCGAGATAAAGATCAAGCTCTTATCTTTTGCGTGGTTGTGCAAAAGCGTCTTAAAACGCTCGCGCGCGCTCGGATCGAGATTAGCGGTCGGTTCGTCGAAAATCATCGCCTTGCTGGCTCTGCCGAATGCTAGCGCGATTAAGAATTTTTGCTTCATACCGCCGGATAGCTTATGAAAGGGTTTGTTTAAATTTGAACTTAGATCAAGCTCCATTTCGTCGCAAAATTTTACGATGCCTGCTCTGCTTGCGTCAGCCGTGCGCTCGGCGAAGTAGATAAGCTCATTTAGGCTCAACTTAAGCGGCGGCGGGGTTTGCGGCACGAAGCTGATACCGCGTAACGCGCGGCTGCGCTGCTTAAACGAATCAAATCCGTCGATAGTAACGCTGCCGCTTGTGGGTATGTATTCGCCTAAAATCGTCCGCATCAGCGAGCTTTTGCCCGCGCCGTTTTGCCCGACGAAAAGCACCTGCTCGCCGTCCGCGATATTTAGATCGATATCTTTTAAAACGAATTGATCTGCGAATTTCTTGCTTACGTTTTTAATCTCTATCATAGGCTTCCTTAGATCATATCTTTTAGCTTATTGCCGATACCGAGCGCGTCTTGGTGACATACGTCGATACAGCGTCCGCATAGCGTGCAGTCGATCCCTTTTAGCATAAATTTGCTCTTATCGCCTAGGTTTTCGGACGCCTTTTTTTTGGTGATGTCTAATACATGCGAGACGAAGCAGACGTCTTGGCAAACGCCGCAGTGATCGCACCTGCTTTTATCCCAAGTAATCTTGCTAAGGCTCGCTTTCGCCGCAAGCGAATAGGTGCTGCCTAACGGGCATAGGTGCGTGCACCACACCCGCCTGCTAAAAAATACTTCGAGCAAAAACACAAAAACGATCCAAAGCCCCGCCAGCGAAAAGCCATAGATGATGAGGCGCGATAAAATTCCAACTACGTTAAAAATTTCAAAAACGAGCAGATCCGTAATCGCGCTTAGCAGCAAAAACACCGCCCAGATCGCATAGCGCATACCGCGAGGCAGGGTTCGCTCCTTGATGACATGCTTGGCAATTAGCGTATTGTGCAGCTTCTCGCCGATCTCGCTAAGCGCTCCGTAGGGGCAGATCCATGAGCAAAATGCCTTGCCGCCCGCGATGAAATAAAACAGCAAAATGGTGCCCGAGCCGATGAGCAAATTTATCGGCAGATCCTTGTGCGCGGCGATCACCTCAAGAGTCGCGAAAGGATCTGCTAGGTGAAAGCCCAAAATACGCGAGCCGCTGATGTCGCCCTCTAAAATTTGAATATCGGCGCGAAAGGAAAGCACAAAAAGCAGATGCACTAAAAATACCGTGGCGTAGCGCAGAGCCCGAATGCTTGGGCGCCATTTGCCGTTTTTATTTCTAAGCGCGAAGGTCGAGAAAAAGCTCGTGTTTTTGATCGTGCATCGCGAATTATATTTATCCAAGATCTACTCTTTAAATTTTGAAATTTCATCTGCGAGCTTATCTAGGCTCTCGTCGCTTACGTTGGTTAAAAGTCCGCTCATCAGGCTGTTTTTGATCTTGCCCGCCTTATAATCTTTGAGGCTTGCTAAAATTTGATCCTTGCTCTTGCCGCCGATCGGCGGAGCGATCTTGCCGCGTCCGTCATCGCCATGGCAGGGCGCGCAGCTTACCAGATAGGAGCTGCTTACCTCAAAGTCGCGCTCTTTGACGCTCTGCTGCAAAATTTTAATATTTTTTACATCCTTATCGTCGATGAGATCGACGCTTTTGCTCTGCGGCGCAGGCTTTGCTTGCACCTGCGGCTTGACTTCTTGCTGCGGCGCGCTAGAATCGTCCGAACTAGCCATAAAGATCATCAGCGCGATCAGTGCTACACCCAAAATCAAAGCTAAAATTTTGCCCGGTTTCATTTCTGCTCCTTAAATTGTTTGTTGAACTCGTAAATTTCTTTCGCCATCGTCTCTATCTGCTGCTCGCTCATGCCGTTTACGAGCTGCACCATAAGAGGATTAGGCTTTTCTTTGAATTTATACTTTTTAATCATATCCACGATCTGCGCGTCGGTTTTATCCAGAAGCGACGGACCGATGATGCCGTTGGCGTAGTCGTCGTGGCACGCTGAACAGCGCAGGATAAAATCATGCCCAAGGCGCTTTTTCATCAGGTCGAAATTTAGCTTTTCGTATTGGTTTTTGATGCTTGAATACGCCACGATATTTTTGGTCGTTTCGTTCACATCGCCGTTTAGATTAAAATTTACCTTTCGCTCGCCGTAAAAATCGTAGCTTACGAACTTATCGTCCCGCTTTGGCGCTTCGCCGCTTTTAACGCTGATGCGAGGCTTTGCAGTATGATTTTGTTCCACGCTCTGCGATGCGGAATTTACACTCGCGGAATTCTGATCCGCAGAATTTTGCCCTGCGGAATTTGCAGCGGCGGAGCTTGAATCGCCGTCATCTCCGCAGCCGCACAGCAAAAGCGCCGCAGCTAGCGAGCATAGGCGGAATTTAATAGAGTTTTTCATTGTTTTCCTTCATAGATTGATTTGGAATCCGCCCGCGGGATTATCTCGAT
>CAURFS010000099.1:0-7426 GCA_963523845.1 uncultured Campylobacter sp.
TTGCAAAGCCGCGCAGCAGCGACTTTGAGGAAGCGGGCGGCGTGAGCTTGCCTAGCTACCGCGGCGACATAATCAACGGCTTTGAGTTTAACGAAGCGGCGCGCAAAGCAGATCCCGCTCGTATGATCGAGGCGTATCATCAAAGCGCTTCGACGCTGAATCTGCTGCGCGCCTTTTCTCGCGGCGGTCTTGCGAACCTGCACGAGGTGCATAAGTGGAATTTGGGCTTTTTGAAAAAGGGCGAGCTGGAGGCTAAATTTAACGAGCTCAGCGATGAAATTTCGCGCACGCTTAAATTTATGGAGGCGTGCGGACTGAGCGCCGCAAATTCTCCGAGCCTTGCCGAGACGGTGCTTTACACCTCGCACGAGGCGCTGCTGCTGCACTACGAGGAGTGTCTGACGCGCATCGATAGCACCAGCGGCGATTGGTACGACTGCTCGGCGCATATGCTTTGGATCGGCGAGCGCACGCGCGGCGCGGACGATGCGCACGTACATTTTTTAAGCGGTATCAAAAACCCTCTCGGCGTCAAGATCGGCCCAAGCGGCACTGCAGATGAAATTTTGCGCCTTTGCGACAAGCTCAATCCGCAAAACGAAGCGGGCAGGCTAAACGTCATCATCCGCATGGGCGCGGATAAGATTGGCGCGCGGCTGCCGCAAATTTTACGCGAGCTAAAGCGCGAGGGCAGGGCGATCCTATACAGCATCGATCCGATGCACGGCAACACCGTCAAGGCCGCGAACGGCTACAAAACGCGCGAGTTTTCTAAAATTTTAAGTGAGGTTCAGAGCTTTTTTGAGATTCACGCTGCGGAGGGCACGCACGCGGGCGGCATCCATCTTGAGATGACCGGTCAAAACGTCACCGAGTGCACGGGTGGCTCGTTTAACGTGACGCAAGAGACGCTAAAACAGCGCTACGAAACGCAGTGCGATCCGCGCCTAAACGCAGATCAGGCGCTGGAGCTTGCGTTTTTGCTCGCCGATAATCTAAAAAAGGCGGACTAATCCGCCTTTTATCGCGCGGGAATTCTATCGCGGCTTGGAATTTAATCGTAGTTTTGGGCATTTTGACGCAAGCTAGCGCTACGACCGCGCTTTGCGCTTTAAATTTAATCGTAGCTTGGCGCGGGCGATTTAAATTTACGCGGCTCTAAATATGGGGCGGCTTTGGATGCAGTCTTAAGGCGGCTAAAATATAGACGATTGGAAATTTATACCTCGCGCGAAAACGTAAGCCGCATAAGCCCGCCGCCCAAATACGAGCAATTGAAAATTTTGCGGCGTCGCGCCGCGATAAAATTCCACTTTGCAGAGACTTGCAAACTTCTTGGCGGCTAAATTTAGCCTCGCGGGCTTGCTGGCTTAAAATTTTAGATCCGCTCTGCATGGAATTTTAAAATTTCGCCGCCGTGAAATTTTAAAATTTAACGCTAAATCTATGGCTCGCGGAATTTCATCTTTAAAATTTGCGTCGTGTAAATTTTGATCGCTCGCCGCTGTGGGCGCGCCGCTTATCCGTGTGTGCTCAAGTTGGCGGCAGACTAAGCGGTAAATGTAGCTACGCAAGCTCGCCTCCCTCTTTTTGCACATAGCAATAGAGAACGCCGCGCTATCTGCGGTATTCGGCATAAGTACGGTGCAAAAGCTCTTGCTTGAGATGGGCGCGACGAACGCACGCCGCCGCGGCGCGTGTTTCATTGGCTCAAGAACTTTCGCTTAATCCTTGATGATGCGATAGATTAGGCGGAGTAGACTTCGTATCCGTTTAAAATTTCAGAGCGCTATTTCGCCGTGAAATTTTAATAGAAAATCTATGCTTCTGTCGCTAAATTTCGGGTCGAAATTTTACCTTTTGAGTTTATGTCGCCTCGCCGCTATAAAATTCCATGTCTTAAATTTAAAGCAAAATTCTGCGGCGCGGTGAAATTCCAAAATTCCGTCGTGCAAAATTTATGCAGAATTTACGCGGAGTTCTTGCTACCGTGTGCTGCTTCACTTCGTTACTTTGAGCGCGGCTTATTAAGTTTTAGTGCGACTACGGCGATTGCGACGTTTGCGTCGTGCGTGATGCTAAGGCTTGCGGATTTGATATGAAATTTTTTACGGATTTTTTTACGGATTTTTAAATGCGGCGCGCCCAGGGCGTCTTTGTAAATTTTGGCGTCTTTAAAGCCGAATTCCGCGCCGATACCGGTGCCTAGCGCCTTACTAAGCGCCTCTTTGGCGGCATAGATGCCCGCGATACTTTCGTCGCGCAGCGCGGATGAGCGCTCGGATTTTTTCAAAATACGCTTTAGAAATTTCGCGCCGTATTTTGCGCGCAGCGCCGCGATCCTGCGCACCGCGGTTATGTCCGTGCCGATCTTTATCACGGTCTGGCGCCCCGCGGTTTAAATTTAATCACGATTGCAGGCTCTCTTTAATCTCGATGTCGATGATCTTATCGCCCTGTCTGATCGCGTCCAAAACCGCTAGGCTAGGCTGATCCACGATCTGCCCGAACACCGTGTGCACGCCGTCTAAGTGTGGCTGCGCGCTGTGGCAGACGAAAAACTGGCTACCGCCAGTATCGCGTCCTGCGTGCGCCATCGAAAGTGCGCCGCGCACGTGCTTGTGCTTTTGGCGGTCGCATTCGCACTTTATGCGCCAGCCCGGGCCTCCCGTGCCGGTGCCGCGCGGGCAGCCGCCTTGGATCACGAAATTTGGAATTACGCGGTGAAAATTTAACCCCTTGTAAAACCCGCTGCGCGCGAGGTTGGCGAAATTCGTAACTGCCTGCGGCGCTTCATCTGCGAAAAGCTCCAGCTTCATATCGCCCTTTTCGGTTTTGATAACGGCGTATTTATCGCGTGCCAAAGCCGCTGCGTCGATGTCGTAAATTTTTAAGCTTTCCATTTTTTCTCCTATGCGATGTTGGTGTAAACTGCCTGCACGTCGTCGTCATCCTCTAGCCGCTCGAGCAGTGCATCGATGTCGCCCAGCTGCTCCTCGCTAAACTCGTGCTTTTCGTTAGCGACAAATTTTAAGCTTGCGCTGATGATCTCAAGCCCTATCTTTTCGATACCTTCGTTTAGCGTGCCGAAGCTTTCGTATTCGCCGTAGATTACTAGCGTCTTTTCGAACTCGCCCTTGTCGTTTTCAAACTCGTTGATCTCAAGCTCGCTAAGACCGAAGTCGATGAGCTCAAGCTCAAGCTCCTCGATGTCGCGGCTCGGCAGCTTGGTCTCAAAAACGGCCTTGTGCGAAAACATAAATTTCAAACTGCCGCTCGGCAAAAACTCGCCCTTGGCTTTATTTAAAATCGACTTTACGTTCGCGACGGTGCGGGTCGGGTTGTCGGTGGCGCATTCGATTATGAGAAGTGCGCCGTGGGGCGCCTTGCCGTCGTAAAAGATCGTTTTGATATCGGCGCTATCCTTGCCGCTAGCGCGCTTGATAGCCGCGTCGATGTTGTCTTTGGGCATATTTTGCGCCTTTGCCGTGGTGATCGCGGCGCGCAGCTTGGAGTTCATCAGCGGATCTTCGCCGCCCTCTTTCGCAGCCATCGTTATGGCCTTGCCCAGTTTTGGGAAAAGTTTGCTCATCTTCCCCCATCTAGCTTCTTTTGAAGCGCGTCTGTATTCAAAAGCTCGTCCCATAAAATTCCTTAAAGCTTAAATTAAAACGGGTGATTATAACGAAAAACCCTTAAATTTCAGGAGCGGGCATTAAAATAAAATTTATTAAAAAGTAGTATAAGTTTTGAAATTTTAATCCAAAGGAGAGGCACATGGCTTTGAAAGAAAGCGTAAAATTTAAGGCGCAAAATATCCACTGCGAAAACTGCGCGAGGACGATCAAAAACGCGTTAAAGGATGATTTCGGCGAGATCGAGGTGGACGTGGCAAGCGGAGTGGTGAGTTTAAGCTTAGATCCGAGCGACGAGGCTAAATTTAAAGAGGAGATGGACGATTTGGGCTTTAGCGTCGCAGAAAAGCTAGCCTGCGCGAACTAACGGATGCCAAGCAAAATCACTCTAAATATCGTCGGGATGAGCTGCGTAAACTGCTCCAATGCGATCGAGTGGGTAAGTCGCAAGATCGAGGGGGTGCAGGAGGCGCACGTAAATTTCGCAAACGGCAGCGGCGAGTTCGTACTTGCTGATCCGGCGCTTGAGGAGACGCTAAAAGCCAAGATCAAAAAGCTGGGCTATGATATCGCCGTGGATTACGAGGATTTGGAGCGCAAAAAGTGGCGCAACCTCAAAGCGGCGCTATTTAGGCTTATTCTCGCTCTCATTTTAGCCGCGGCGGTAATGGCGGTGGAGATGAGCGGGTTTTTGAGCTTCGTCCCAAAGGCGCTACTTTGCGCGGCGATGGCGTGCGTGAGCCTATTTTACTGCGGCAAAAACTTCTTTTATCACGCTTACGGCTCGCTGAAAAACAGAAGCTTTGATATGAATGTGCTCGTGGCGATGGGAAGTTTTTTTGCGTTTGTCTATTCGCTAACGGCCGCGGCGTGGGTCTATACGCACGGCGCGCAGAATGAATTTACCAATCTTTATTTCTCGTCCGCCTCGATGATAATCGCCTTTATTTCGCTCGGCAAATACCTCGAAGAGCGCAGCAAGATGAAGGCGAACGACTACATCAAGGGGCTAATCGATCTAAGCCCCAAAACCGCGCTTTTGATCAAAGACGACGGCACGATAGCCGAAGTGCGCGCAGAAGCGCTAAAGCCGGGCGATAAAGTGCTCGTAAAAAACGGCTCGCGCATTCCTTGCGACGGGTTTATCGTAGAAGGCGGCGCGCAGATCGACGCCTCGCTCATCAGCGGCGAGAGCTTGGCGGTTTATAAAAGCGTAGGCGATGAGGTAAACGCAGGCTGCGTCAGCACCGACGGCGTCATCTACGTGAAGGTGACGAAATTCCCGCATCAGACGCTGCTTGCCGAGATTAAAAATCTGCTAAACGAGGCGGGCAACAAAAAGATGCCGATCGCGCGCTTTGCGGATAAAATTTCAAATATCTTCGTGCCCGCGGTGATTTTGATCGCGCTTGTTAGCTTTATAGTGTGGATGGCGCTTGACGGACGGCTATCATATGCCGCATCCGCCGCTATTTGCGTGCTTATCATCTCCTGCCCATGCGCGCTAGGTCTTGCGACGCCGATTGCGATCGTTTGCGCGATCTCAAACGCCGCAAAGGCTGGAATTTTAATTAAAAATCCCGAAATTTTAGAAATTTTAAAGGACGCGGACGTCGCGGTTTTCGATAAAACAGGCACGCTTAGCAAGGGCGAAATTTCGGTAAGCTTCAGCGATCTGAGCGCCCAAGATCTCTACTCTCTAGCAAGCGCGCAAAAGCTTAGCGAGCATCCGATCTCAAAGGCGATCGTAAAATTTGCCGAGCTGAAATTCGGCGAAATTTCTAAGCTTAACGGCGAGTTCGAAAGCATCGCGGGCAAGGGGATCGTCGCTAAAAATCCCACCGGCGAAATTCTTTGCGGCAGCGCGGGCTTTCTGCGCGAGCGCGGCGTAGATGCGGGCGTCGAAATAGAAGCAGAGGAGCTTTTAGATAAGGGCTTCGGCGTCGTTTATTGCGCGATAGGCGGCTCGTACGCGGGCTTTATCGCATTTAGCGACGAGATCAGAGCCGAAGCGCGGGATGTAGTGCAGGCACTGCAAAAAAGAGGCGTAAAAACCGTCATGCTAACGGGCGATAACGCCAAAACGGCAAATTTCGTCGCTCGCAGCCTCGGCATCGACGAGGTAAGAAGCGGAGTGCTTCCAAGCGGCAAATATGAGTTCATCAAATCCCTGACGGACGAGGGCAAGCGGGTGCTTTTCGTGGGCGACGGCGTCAATGACGCACCGAGCTTAAAAGCCGCCAGTATCGGCGTCGCGATGAACGGCGGCAGCGACGTAGCCAAGGGCGCGGGCGACGTGATTTTTATAAAAAACGACCTTGCAAGCGTGCCGTATCTATTCCGCTTATCGGGTGCCGCCATGCGGACGATCAAGCAAAACCTCTTCTGGGCGCTGTTTTACAACGCCGTGTGTATCCCGATCGCGGCAGGCGCGCTATATCCAGCGCTCGGAGTGCTTCTAAAGCCGATGTACGGCGCCGCGGCGATGTGCTTTAGCTCCGTGACGGTCGTGCTAAACTCCATCAGATTGAAATTCGCTAAATTTTAACGCGGCGGATTTTGCGCTAGGCGCGGAATGTTGCGCGGCGAAATTTTAATTCTACTCCGCGCAAAGCGCGTAAAATTTATCCCGCGGACAATCGCGCGCGGAATTCCGCTAGATTAGCGCTGCTTGCAAAATTTTATCTTGCGATTAATCTGGCGTAAAATTTCGTGAATTCCGCCGCCGGATTCCGCGTTAGCAAGCTTGCCTGAGTTAACTTCGGCGGACGGCTTTATTCGGCGGAATTTTTACGGGCGAAATTTAACTCTACTCGCTGCGAATTTCTTTCGTTTTGAAAGAGCTCTTTTTCTCTGCACAGAGCGTGCAAAATTTTACTCCCGCGGTTAATCACTCGTAAACGCGTAAAATTCTATGAAATTTGAGCGCTTATAATTTTATTTTGCGGTAATTGCGCGTGCAATTTTGCGAGATTTGCGCCGTTTGTGAAATTTTATTTTGCATCTAGCCCCACGTATAAATTTTAAAATTTTAACGTCGCAGATCGCCGCGCCGTCATACGGTGCCGCCCGCCGCGCTGCCGTCTAGCTGCCTCTTGGCGCCGTTTGCCCTCTAGCGTTATTCGTCGTTGCGTCGCCGCTCGGTATACTTCTGACGCTACTTACCGCCGCCGCTATTCGGCGTTGTTTGCCGTAGCGTCGTAGTATGATTCCATCGGTCACCGTGCCGCCGTCCGACTATCGCCTAGCACCGCTCGCCGCCGCGTCGTATCCGTCGCCGTCCATCGCTACGCCGCTACCCGACCGTTCAGTACAGCTCGCTGCCGCGCCGTAAAATTTTAAAAATTCCACAAAATTTTATAAGGTTAAAAGGAATTCCGTAGAATTCTACCGCCCGCACTAAGTTTTAATAAATAAATTTAAAGGTAAAATAACGCTTCAAATGCAATTCGAGGTAGCGATGCGAAAAATTCTAATGGGTTCGTTTGTTTTTTGCGGCACGCTTTTTGGCGCTTCTTGCGAGCAGATACTAAGCGATCCGCGCGGTTTTTTTAGCAAAGAGCCTGCGGACGAAGAGTTGCTGCAAAGCGATTTTGGCTGTAAAGGCTCGCTAGCTGGCGCAGAATTTTTGCAAAATTTAAAAAGCGCGGCTTCTGAGATCAGGGACGAAAATATCGATTGTGTCGGTAACGAAGCCTTGCTGAACGAAAAAAGGCTTGAGCGAACCTTGGCATTTGTGGGGATGGATGGCGAGGGCTTTTTGAGCTATGCTAAAGAGAAAAACTACGCGC
>CAURFS010000100.1:0-7385 GCA_963523845.1 uncultured Campylobacter sp.
ATTTTGCGTCTATGAGCTTATCCAACTTTATCAAATTTTCATTTACCAGCCTTAGATACTCGCTCATATTTCGATTTTCAGTCCATCTTACGTAGCTAAACGGATAATCAAGCCCCCCCTCTTCGTAGCTCTTATCGTAGCGACCGGGGCCATAGGATGTGGAGATGAGGAAATCAAGCTCCTTTTTATACATATCCTCTCTATTGATCTGCATGCCGGCAACGCCCACGAGCACCACTCTGCCCTTTTTCTTGCACATCTGAAAGCTTTGCGACAGCGGCTCGCTACTGCTCGTAGCGGCGGTAAATAGCACTCCATCGGCACCGTATCCGCCGCTCCAAGACGCAACTACGTCTAGCAAATCCTCTTTTGACGGGTTTATGACGAGCTCGGCGCCATATTCCTTTGCTATCTGCAAGCGCCTATCGTCAAAATCGCTAACTGCGACCCTCACGCCTGAAATTTTAAGCATCTGCACCGCAAGAAGCCCTAATATCCCAGCTCCCACGACTACGCAGGTCTCGCCGAGCCTTAGATCGATCCGCCTAACGCCCTGCATCGCTATGCCGCCAAGCGTTACGGTGCAAGCCCGCTCAAAGTCCATATCCTGCGGCATTTTCATAACTAAATTTTTAGGCACGTCTACGTATTCTGCGTGATTCGCAAGCCCTGCACCGGCTGCGGCGACGCGTTCACCGATTTCAAAATTTGAAACGCCCTCTCCGACCGCTATGACGACGCCGCTAAGCGAATAGCCGGTCGGATTTCCGCTATCAAGCTTGCCCTTTACCTTCGCATAGACGCTGGCTATGCCGTCGGATTTCACCATGTTGATGACTTTTTTTACGTTCTCCGGCTGCTCTAAAGCCCTTCTAATCAAGCTCTTTCCGCTATTTGATACGCCGCTTATCTCGGTGCCCGCCGATATGCAGCTATTTACTACTTTTATAAGAACGCATCCCCTTGAAACGCTCGGAGCGGGGATCTGCTCCGCCAAAACCTTACCTTTTTTAACTATTGCTTGTATCATTTTATAACCTTTATTTGTTTTAATTTTAGTGCCGGCTTTTCTATAAAATTCCAAGAAATGCAAGCTCTCGCGAGTGTCGCGGCTACCACTATGAGATATAGCCATAAAGAGCCGCCAAAGCCCAGACTAATTAAAATTTGAACTATTAGCATATGATAAAGATATGTACTATAAGAGAGATCGGTGCTTCTGGCCATCTTTAAATTTGTATAAGAAAAAGCCATACTAAACATGGCTAGCGCTAAAAGGAAAATTTGAAATACGGTAGAAATTTCTAAGCCCCTTTTATAATCTCCAAGCCCGTTTCCAAACTCTATAGCCACAAAACAAAATATTAAATAGAACGCAATATAAAATAAGCCATAATCTACGAGATATTTTTTTATATCCAGCCAATAAAGCCGCATAACCATACCGATGATAAATATCCACAAAAACGGCAAGCATATAAGCTCGAGAAGCTTATTTAAATTTGAAGCAGAGTAAAAATTTTCATCGGCAATTACAGGGATTATCATTGATGTAAAAAATAGAAAAACTAAAAATAAATTTCTTATAATTGATTTTCTAATACACAAAATAAATGGAAGGACGATATAAAACGATAATTCGACGCTAAGTGTCCATAAAACGCCGCTCGGATAAGAGCTAAAAAAGCCGTCGTAATTATATAAAGCGTCGTTTTTTATACCGATTATAAAGCCCGCTATACCTGAAGCAGCGGTAACGACATACAGCACGAAGTATTCTAAGTATTTTAATACCGAGATATCATTAAAATTTTTGCCAACGTACATAGCTAGTTCAAGTACTAAAATATTGACAAATAGAGCCGGATATATCCTAAGCGCTCTTTTTATAAAATACTCTTTTAAATTTCCGCTATTTAAATAACTATCGGTAATTAAAAATCCTGAAACCAGAAAAAACAATGGAACGCCGGGAAATAACCTAAGAAATTTATCCACGTGCTCCCCCCCATAAAAGCGGTATTTTTAGCCATCCTGTCGAGTGCATATATACCACTTGTAAAGCAAAAAGTAATCTAAAAAAATTCAGATGATTATTTCTATCTATTACTTTTTGAAAACTCATTTACAAATTCCGCAAAAATCCAAAACTTCTTTTTCTATTTTTAGCCCTTTAAATTCCTTATGTCCGACCAAAAATACGATAATGTCCGAAATTTCAATAGCTTTTTTATAATCCGCTATCTCAAAATCTTTGTGAGTCTTGATATTTGGCTCCACGGCAATCACATCGACACCGTCTGCGATCAGGTGCTTGGTTATATTTAGCGCAGACGACTCCCGCAAATCGTCGATGTCGGGCTTAAAAGCAAGCCCCATGCACGCGACTTTGGGTTTTCTTCCATTTTGCAGCTCAAATTTCAAAGCGGCGTTTTTGATCTTTTCTATACACCAATCAGCTTTATGATCATTCACCTCTCTTGCGGATTTGATCAGCCTCGCTTCGTAGCCGCCCGCATGCACTATAAACCATGGATCGACCGCTATGCAGTGCCCACCTACGCCGCAGCCCGGGCTTAAAATATTAACTCGCGGATGGCGGTTTGCTAGCGAGATAAGCTCCCAGACGTTAATACCGAATTTATCGCACAAAATGCTAAGTTCGTTTGCAAAGGCTATGTTTACGTCGCGGAAAGAATTCTCTGTAAGCTTTGACATCTCTGCAGTTTTTGAGTCAGTCTGTAAAACTTCGCCTTCTACGAATTCTGCGTAAAATTCCGCTATTTTTTTAGTAGCAATTTTTGTAGTTCCGCCTACGATTCTATCGTTTTGCGTAAGCTCTTTTAAAATTTTACCCGGCAAAACTCTCTCAGGGCAGTGAGCGATATAAATTTTAGAAATATCAACACCGCCATTTTTTAAAATTTCGCCTATCTTTTCGGTAGTACCTACTGGTGAAGTGGATTCTAAAACGACCATATTATCGTCTTTTACGTATGGTATTATAGATTTTGCCGCACTTATGACATAATCGATATTTGGCACGTATCCGTCTCGAAACGGCGTCGGAACAGCTATGATAAAAACGTCTGCAAAATCAGGCTTAACGTCTGCTTTTAAATTTCCGCTCTGCACTGCTTTTTTAACAAATACGTCAAGTTCCGGCTCGACGATATGAATTTTACCCTGATTGATCGTATCTACGACGCTCTGCACCACGTCAACGCCGTGGATTTTATAGCCCCTATTTGCCAAAAGCGCCGCCGTCGGTAGCCCTATATACCCAAGACCTAATATGCAAACTTTTTTCACAATATTCCTTTTAAAAATTCCAGTATTTTTTTACAAGCTTTACCGTCACCATATGGGCTTGCACTTTGGCTCATTTTATCATATTCGTCTTTTAAATTTAATAATTTTTGCACCTCTTTTATTATATTTTCGCGCTTGGTTCCGATAAGCTTAACGCATCCTGCTCTTATCCCTTCAGGTCTTTCGGTAGTTTCTCTGATAACTAAAACGGGCTTGCAAAGGCTCGGCGCCTCCTCTTGAATGCCGCCGCTATCTGTTACTATCATATATGACTTGCTCATAAGATAGACGAAACTATCATACTCTAGCGGATCGATTAAAAATATATTCGAAATGCCCGATAAAATTTCTCCCACAGGCTTTCTTACATTTGGATTTAGATGCACAGGATAAACGATATCGATATTTTCATTTTTTAGCGCTATTTCACGTAAAGCCTGACAAATATTAACAAAGCCTTCTCCGAAATTCTCTCGTCTGTGCCCTGTAACGAGAATAAATTTTCTATCACTAAGCTTATATTTGGAATTTATAAAGGATAAAATTTTATTTTTTAGCAGCTCGTTGTTTTCGATTTTATCTATCGTCCACAAAAGTGCGTCTATAACGGTGTTGCCGCTAACGACTATATTTCTTGAATCTTTGCCTTCTTTTAATAGATTGTCTCTTGCATCGATGGTCGGCGCAAAGTGATATTTAGCTATGAGTCCCGTCATCTGCCTATTTATCTCTTCAGGAAACGGCGAATAGATATCATGCGTCCTAAGTCCAGCTTCGACATGTGCCACGTCGATCTTTTGATAATACGCCGCCAAAGAAACGGCATAAGTAGTAGTCGTATCTCCATGCACAAACACGATGTCCGGGGTATATTCGCTAAATACATCGCGCATACCAAGCAAAACACCAGACGTAATATCGTACAGATCCTGCCCTTGCTTCATTAAATTTAGATCAAAATCCGGCTTGATCTCAAAAAATTCAAGCACCTGATCAAGCATCTGTCTGTGCTGCGCCGTGACGCAAACCTTCACTTCAAATTCCGCGTACTTTTGAAATTCCTTTATCAACAGAGCCATCTTAATGGCCTCTGGGCGCGTTCCAAATACTATTAAAATTTTTCTTTTCGTCATAAACTCCCCTAAATATTGGCTTTTTAGCCAAATCTATCGCCGTCATTTTAATTAAATTTTGCTATATCGTCGCTTAACAATACATAAAATCACCTATTTGTCGCTACTTGGATGGTATAGAATGTTCTTTGCTTTAAAGCCGGCTAAGATTTATTTTAAATTATCAAAAAATTCCATCGCAAAATCATCAAAAATTTTACCTTTCAAATGCGCTTTGCAAAATTCCACGATGAGGCCGTGAAATAGCGCATACACGCCGTTTTCGTTCTCCAGCTTCTCTGCTTTTGCCGCCGCATCGCAGGGAGAGTTGGCGGAATTTACAAACTCATAGATCCGCCCAAATTCCAGCTCGCCGAGCCACGCGCTAAGCTCGTCGTAGCTTTCAAACTCATAGCCCAAAGCCCCGAGCAGCCGTGCCGAATAGCTGTCCGCAACCATCACCGCACGCTCGCACGCATAGCACAGGATCGCATCGCAGCTCTCCGCACCGATCCCTTTGCGCGCTAGCAGCCACTCGCGGCTAACGCCCGATTTAAAGCTCTCAAAATCCCCAAAATCCGCGATTATCGCTTTGCAAAGCAAGCTTAGGCGCCTAGCTTTTTGATTATAAAATCCGCTTACTTTAATGATCTCCGCGAGTTCCACTTCCTCTAACCCGGCGATGCTTTCTAAGCTCAAAAGCCCCTTGCTGCGCAGGTTTTGCAGTACCGCATCAGCATTGCGCCACGCCGTATTTTGGATCAAAATCGCCCCCACGACCACCTCAAAGCTTCCAAACGCGGGCCACCAGCGAAAATCCTTGATTTTCACGGCGCGAAAAAGCGCGATAAAAAGCTCGGTAGCGCTCATCTGCCGTCTCCAAGGACGCTAGGGGCATCAAATTTCGGCTCTATAATCCGTACCTCGCCGCATCTTGCGACAAGCGATGCATACGCCGAAATAATTTTTAAATTTCGCTTAAAGAGTGCCGTGCAACGCATAAAAATTTGAAATTTATGCGTTGCAAAAACAGACGCAAACGGGGTTTGTTCTTGCAAGACACCTGCGATGAGAAGGAATTTCGACGCATCGCTAGGCTTAAATTTAACGATCGTCGCGCACGTAGCGGCAACTTTAAATTTTAGTGCAGCCGCTGCCCTGCTTCGCTCCAGAAGCCGCTTTACGCCGCAACCAAGCTCGCTTACGACATTTTGAAATTCTCGCGCCGTATTCATCTGCCGCCTTTTAAATTTGCAAAAAATTCCTCGTTAAAGCTCAAGAAAAACTGCTTTGCCGCGCGGCCGCTGCGACTTGCGCGAAGCATCGCAAACTCCCGCGCCTTTGCGTGCAGCGCGTCTAAATTTGTAGTAAAGCTCAAGCGAAATTCCGCCGCGCTCATACCTTGCGCAGCCGCGAAATAGGCATCTACGATCCCTAAATACTCCCGCATGCTCCCGCCGTAAAAGCTTAGCTGCAGCCCGAAGCGCTCGCTCAGGCTGATTCGCTCGTTCGCCGCGTCGCTTAGGTGCAGCTCGCCGCGGCTGATCTGCGCGGCGTCGTTATCGCTTGCGCATTCGCCTACGATGTGGCGGCGATTGGATGTCGCATACATCAGCACATTGCGCGGCGCGCGCTCTAAGGATCCCTCAAGCAGCGGCTTTAGGTGCTTGTATCCGCTCTCGCCAAGCTCAAAACTCAAATCGTCGCAAAAGATGATAAATTTAAAGCTTGTTTCGCGGATCGCGTCGATTATATCCACGAGATAGCCCAGATCGTCCCTGCCGATCTCGATGATCTTAAGGCCTTGCGGGATAAATTTAGAAAAAACCGCCTTCGCAAGGCTTGATTTGCCGCAGCCGCTCTCGCCCCACAAAAGTACGTGGTTGGCGCTGCAGTCGCGCAGGAAAGCGCCCGTGTTTTTTATAAGAGCCGATTTTTGGCTCTCTAGCCCCACGAGCGCGTCAAGATCGGTAAAATCGATGTCACGGACGATCTTTAGCGCCTTTTTATTTGCGCGAAATACAGCGACCTGCACAGCGCGCCAATCAATCGCGCTAAAATCGCTGAAATAAATTTGCTCACTAGAGCCGCTCTGCACGCTTTTTAGGACGGCTTGCGGCGCTAAATTTAAACCACTCGCCGCGTCTAAATTTAAATCTTCGCTCCCGCTTTTGCTCGCGCTTTTTTTGATATTTTCATCGCAAGTTCGCATTTTTTAGCTCCCTTCGCAGATAGATCAGAATTTCGTTTATCACGTCGTCATCATCGCGCGTCTGCGCCTTTAATCGCACCTTATCGCCGTTTGCAAGGGTGATCAAGATATTTTCGTCCATGCTCGAAATCACGCGTAAGCCAAGCTTCGTAGCCAAAACCTTAATCATCATCACGTCTATGAATTGCTTAGTGTAAATGTCCGCGCGCCCGAAGCGGTCTTCGATCTCGCCGAAAATTTCAAGCACTTCGCTCGCCTCTGCGCACTTGCTAAGCCGCCTATAAAGATCCAGGCGCAGGCGATCCTCTCTGATAAATTCCGAGTTTAAAAAGGCGTTTACGGAAATTTTAAGCTCCACGCTCGCAGCGGCGCTCTTTCTGCTTAGCAGCTTGCCGATCTCCTCTTCGAGCATCTTTAGATAAAGCGAGTAGCCGATCGCTTCGATATGCCCGCTCTGTGCCTCTCCGAGCAGGTTTCCGCCGCCGCGAATTTCAAGATCGTGATACGCTAGCACCGAGCCGCTGCCCAAAAACGAGTTGCTCTCAAGCGCTACGAGCCGCTTTAGCGCGTCTTGCGTAAGAGCGGTTTTATCCTCGATCAAAAAGTAGCAAAAACCCTGTTTGTTGCTGCGCCCGACGCGACCGCGCAGCTGGTGCAGATCGGCGATACCGAATTTATCCGCGTTTTCGACGATGATCGTATTTACGCGCGGCATATGAATGCCGCTTTCTACGATGCTGGTGCAAAGC
>CAURFS010000101.1:0-7293 GCA_963523845.1 uncultured Campylobacter sp.
CGCGGCGGATAAAAATTTACGCTCCGTAATTTCGATCTATCCGGAGCTTTTGGCTTTCGTCGTCTCTAAGGAGAGCGGTATCAAAGCCTACGGCGACGCTGCGGGCAAAAAGATCAATATCGGAAACCCGGGCAGCGGCAACGAGCTAACCAGCACGATAGTTTTTGAAAACTACGACTTCGATCTCAAAAAGCTCGCCCAACACGGCGTCTTAACCGCGCAAGAATGCCCTATGGCGCTAAAAGATAAGAAAATCGACGGATACTTCTATGTCGTAGGACATCCGACCGCAAATATCACTGATGCGGCGACCTCGCTTCCTATCGACTTGGTTAGCATCGACGATGAGCACATCAAAAAAATTATGGAGAAATATCCCTATTTCGCCAAAGGCGTGATCCCTGCGAAAATGTATGACGGCGTAGACCACGATACGCAGACTATCGGCGTAAAGGCCGTACTCGTAACTGACGCTAGCCAAAGCGACGAAGCGGTTAGAGCGGTAGTTAAGGCGATACTTGATAATTTTGACGAGTATAAAAAGCTACACCCTGCGCTAAATTTAGTAAGCAAAGAATCTCTTTTAGATGGGCTCAGCGCGCCGCTTCATCCTGCGGCAGAGGCGGTGTATAAAGAAGCTGGGCTGCTGAAATAGGCTAGTTGATGGAGAAATCTACACAAAACGACGAGCAGGTTTTAGAGGTAAAGAGTAGAGAATTTACCTCTAAAACGCTCTTCTGGCTCGTGACGCTGGTCTGCTTCGCGTGGTCGGGCTTTCAGCTTTACATCGCGTATTTTACGCTAAATACGAATATCGCGCGCTCAATCCACTTGGCGTTCGCCATTTTTATAATTTTTTCGCTTTTTCCGTTTCGCCCGCGCTCTAAAGCACATTTTTATATCCCGTTTTACGATTATATTTTATTAATCGTCGGAGTCGCCGCGATCTTGTATCCTGCGATAGAATTTAACGGGCTAGCGCAGCGCCCGGGAAATTATTTAACCAGAGATATCGTAGCAGCCTTTATCGGAATTTTCATACTCTTTGAAGCAGGTCGTCGTATGATGGGACCAGCGCTTGGCATTATCGCTTTTACCTTCCTTTTGTATTGCTACTTCGGTCCTTATATGCCAGATATCATCGCGCACCGCGGCGCAAGCTTTGAACTGCTTGCAGGGCACATGTTTTTAACGACGGAGGGCGTATTCGGCGTGCCGGTAGGGGTCAGCACCAGCTTCATCTATTTGTTCGTGTTATTCGGTGCGCTTTTGGAGCGAGCCGGAGCGGGACAGTATTTTATAAACGTGGCGTTTGCGATTTTAGGTCGCTTCCGCGGAGGACCCGCCAAGGCTAGCGTAATCGCCAGCGGACTAACCGGCATGGTAAGCGGCAGCTCGACCGCAAACGTTGTGACGGTGGGTACCTTTACGATCCCGCTAATGAAGAAAGCGGGGCTTACCGCCACTAAAGCGGGCGCTATCGAGGTCGCAGCAGGCGTAAACGGGCAGCTTATGCCGCCTATCATGGGCGCTGCGGCGTTTATCATCGCGGAATTTTTAGGTATGAGCTACACCAACGTAATGATCGCAGCGGTGATTCCTGCCTTCGTCTGCTACGCGGGGCTATTTTTTATCGTGCATCTGGAAAGCTGCAAGTTGGGGCTTCATGGCAGCCACGATTACGCCAAGGTTTCAAAGCTAAAAATTATATTTAGCGGCATTCATTACATAATACCGATTTTGGTGCTTCTTTTTACTCTATTGATTCTAAAAGAAAGCGCGATCTCTGCGGCGTTTAACTCGATTTGCGTGCTATTTTTAATAATGATCGTACAAGAGCCTGCAAAGAAAACGATATTTGGCGAAAAGGTCGGCAAGTCCGATTTTATTGTCGGTTTTGTCGATATTTTTTGGGCTATGGTGGGCGCTGCTAAAAACATGGTCACGGTCGCCGTAGCTACCGCGCTAGCGGGCATCATCATCGGCTCGATCTCGCTTACCGGGCTGGGACAGGTTCTTTCAGAGCTCGTGGAGGCGGTCGCGGGAAATAGCATAGTGCTGATACTTCTGATGACTGCGATAATGAGCCTGATTTTGGGCATGGGACTTCCTACAACGGCGAATTATATCGTCGTTTCAAGCCTGATTGCGCCAGTGATTTTGATACTAGCGGGCAAAAACGGCTTTTTGATCCCTGCGATCGCAGTGCATCTTTTCGTATTTTATTTCGGAATTTTAGCCGACGATACCCCGCCAGTGGGTATTGCAGCATACGCTGCGGCGGGTATCGCAAAGGCAAATCCCGTAACCGTGGGACTTCAGGGTTTCGTGTATGATCTGCGCACCGCCGTACTTCCGTTTGCGTTTTTCTTCAACAACAAGCTGCTTTTGATCCAAAGCATCGGCGATCCGATGGATTCAAAGAGCATCGTTTGGATCAGCGATCCACTGCAAATCGTGCTGATTTTTGCCACGGCGATCGTGGGTATGTTTGCCTTCAGCTCCTCGCTACAAGGCTGGTTTGTAACAAAATGCAATCCACTAGAGCGCCTACTATTGCTGCTAGTAACGCCGCTAATGCTGGTGCCTAATATCTGCGCGAAATTCATAGAGTTTATCCCTAGCGAATACGCAAACTACGGCATAGGCGCTGCGATCTACGTGCTGATATTTGCAAAGCAGTGGCTTTTAAGTCCCAAAGACTCTGGCGATACTCACGCCGAAAATAGCGTGCCTGCGGCGTAAATCCAAATTTAATCTCGCTAAATTTTAAAATTTGCAGGATCTTATTAAATTTATCTTCTTACTTTGCATTCTTGCGCCAGGATTTTAAATTTGGATTGACTCTTTACTTCTAAATTTAAAACCTCGGCAGATTGTGCCATGCTGATAAATCTAGTTTAAATTTAAATCCGTCTATCTAAACTACTCAAAATTTTAAATTGCGCCGAAGTGATTATGCTGCTTAGTAGATGAATTTATTCATACGAAGCTATTGTGTTAAAAAACATCGCATATTAATCCCAAGTCTATAATTATTCCAAGCGCAGGATGCACGAAATCAATAGAGCAAAGCCGTTTTCGCGCTGCCGCTTGAAATGCCTTCGATGGTTTAAATATACACGTCCACAAAAGCGAAAATGATTCTTAAAGCAGATAAAATCAAAAACTGTGCAAAATTTCTTCAAAACGATTTGATAATTAAGACCGAGCGTTATAAAATTTTACTTATTTACAGCAATTTCTTGATTATATGTTGTACTTTATTTAAAATAATTTTTATAAAAATATCGATGGAATGGGGAATTATTAGTGAAATTTAATTCTATAAAAATACTTTAATAATTAATATTAAATTTATCCGCCTTGAGTTATAATCCGCGATTAAATTTCAAAATAGAGGAACAAAAATGCAAAAAGATATGTATTTTAAAAAGGCGAAATTTATCGCATTATCTATATGCGCGAGCGTTTCGATTTTATGCGGCATGGAAGGCTCGCGCCTGAGCAATGACGCAAATAGCACGAATCTTGGCGAGATCGTAGTAAGCGCAAGCGGCTTTCGCCAAGATATCAGGCAGGCGCCGGCCTCCATCTCCACCTTGGATAATAAAGAGATATCAAGCGGCAGCTTCACTTCGCTGCACGATATCGCGAATAAAATGCCTGGCGTCAGCGTTATCGCAGGCGACGACGGCCCGGCAAGCGGGATATCTATCAGAGGAATGGAAAGCTCTCAAACCCTTGTGCTTATCGACGGCAAACGCGTAAGTTCCGCGGCGGCGAACCCAAAAGGCGGAGCGGGCGATATGAACTCGAATTTTATCCCGCCCGCAGGAGCGATAGAGCGTATCGAGGTGATTAGAGGGCCGATGAGCTCGCTTTACGGGAGCGATGCAGTAGGCGGCGTGATAAATATCATTACGAAAAAGAATTTTTCTAAATTTAGCGGAAGTGCTGCTATATCTACAACTATCCAAGATCACGAAGGTATCGGAGATGGCAAGATGGGCGAAGCTTACGTCAATATTCCCTTCGGGCAGTATGCGGCGCTTCAGCTGTGGGGATATAAAAAGCTGCGCGACGAGGATGGCTATAAGGGAGGCTATCAGAAGAGTGATAAATCGGATTCTAACGCTAAACTTTGGCTAACGCCGGATGAAAATAATAAATTTTACGTTCAAACCGGAAGGCAAAATCACGATTATTCAAGGACTCTTGGTAAAACCGCCGTTTATCCCAACGCGCGCGGATTAAATCACTATAAATATAAAAGAGAAAATCACGGCGTCGGATATTTGGGCGAGTTTGAAAGCTTAAGTGCTGATATAAGTTATTTTTGGGACAAGACTCGCCGTACCAGCATTTTTGATAGCCTTTCGCCCGCAATCGTAAAAAATAGAAATTTTAATTTCAAATTTACGACTTATCTCGGTATAAATACGCTTACCTTCGGCTACGATTTTAGCAAACAGGATGTGCAAACGACTTTCATCGTTTCAAACGCGAATAGGCAAAATTTACGCTCTCCGCAGCGATTTTCTATGAACGAGCATGCGGGATTTTTAGAGGATGAGATCGAAATTTTGGAAAATACACTATTTTTAACGCTCGGCGGCAGGCTCACGCACAACGAATACTTCGGCAACCACTTTTCTCCTAGAGCCTACGCGACGTTTAATATAGGCGACACTTGGACGATCAAAGGCGGCGTCGCAACCGGTTATAAAACTCCCAACGTCAATCAAATTTCGCCGGAAGTAGGCACGATTCAGGGCGGCTGGAGGATTATAGATTTCGGTAACGAGGATTTAAAGCCCGAGAAAAGCACGACCTACGAGATCGGGCTTTATTACGACAATGCAGACGATCTGCGCGGCAATATCACGCTATTTAAAAACGACTTCAAAGATAAAATTTTAGATACCGATGGCAGCAATATCAATAGGATTCCCGCCTACGGAGGCTGCGCCGGCGCACCGAGCGTTAATTGCCCGGGTTGGGGAACGTATTTTAATATAGAAGGAGCCGAGGTTTACGGCGTTGAGCTGAATGGCGATTACGATATTACTAAGAGGCTAAATTTCAAGGCAAACTACACCTATAGCCACTCCGAGATCGAAACCGGGGATCCTACGATCTATACGCCAAACGGCGCCGTTAAATTTAGCCAAACCAATCTTAGTAGGCTGGATGGCAAATCCCTGACCGCTACTCCGAAGCATGCCGCACATGCGACGCTTAGCTATAGGCCTATCGCTCCGCTTTCTACTTTTATCGGCCTTAATTACGAAAGCGAGCTTACAAGCGTGCAATTCGGTCCGGGCAATAGAGTCAGCAAAAACGACAAAAAGCTTTTTACTACGGATTTGGGCACACAATACGATTTAAACGATAATCTGAGCCTAAATTTAACCGCCTACAATATCTTTGATAACGTCCGATACGACGAGGGTCTTGCGGACGACGGCAATTACTATTGGTATCCCGAGGAGGGCAGGAGGTTTTGGTTTAAGGTAAACGCTAAATGGTAAGCCTAAAGAACTTTATTGCGGTATTCGACGCACTCTTTTTAGTATGCTTATTCGCTTGCGATCTGGGGGCAAAACCGCCGCAAAAGATTGAGCAGGCAAGTGGAGCTGCGCACAAAATGTTTAATGTGAGCGATTTTATTCTAAAAAGCAAGAGCGGCGAAAAATATAAAATTTTTATAGCTCGTCAAAAAAATGTCGCTCGCTACGATAGGGTAGTTTTTATGGTTGATGCGAACGCGCAAGTTGCTATGTTTTTAAACTCTTATGCGCAAATTTACGCAGGTTTAAATAGCGCGAAAGAAAACGCCGAAACCGGGCCTAAATTAAATAAAACCGTTCTTATAGTAGGCATCGGATACGACAGCCCGCTAGCGTATGATACTAAGCGTCGCACGAGAGATTTAACGCCTGCGGCGAGCGG
The DNA here is from genome assembly GCA_963523845.1 of uncultured Campylobacter sp. Classification (GTDB taxonomy): domain Bacteria; phylum Campylobacterota; class Campylobacteria; order Campylobacterales; family Campylobacteraceae; genus Campylobacter_B. The sequence continues at coordinate 5,956 of CAURFS010000101.1, forward strand.
CGAAGAATATGCAAACGGCGGCGGCGCGGCAGAATTTTACGATTTCGTAAAAGATGAACTATTTCCGCTCGTGGATAAAAAATACTCTACGGCAAAAAGCGATAAAATTTACTTCGGACATTCTTTTGGCGGGCTATTCGGTATTTATGCTTTGCTGCGCGACGATGGGATTTTCGACGAGTTTTTTATCGCCTCGCCTTCGTTGTGGTGGGGCGAATCACAGCTGATCAGAGACGCCCTAGACGAGGGAAAACTTAGATCAAATTTAAAAGCGAAATTCATAATGCTCGTTGCCGGCTCGCGTGAAATGCGTAAAGGAAAAACCGATAAAGTGGGAATTTTAAAAGCGGCCGATCTAGCTAAAATTTTAAAAACAAAGGGTCTTTCTTGCGAGTTTAGGCTCTACGAAGGCGCTTCGCACGGCGAAGTAATCCCATTGGCTTTGCGAGATTTAGCGCTATTTACGCAAAGATAATCTTCTATTTAGCCGGTAAAACCTTGATCTAAACCAGGCTCGTTTATATTTGCAAGCGTAAGACCGTATGGCGCGGGCTCGCTGATCGCGCCGAAACGCGTCACCGGATTTAAGAAATTAAACTTTAAAGCCCTTTTGGCTAGTATCGCGCAAATTTAAAGGAGAGAAAATGCAAAGTTTCAAATGGCAAATTTCAAAGCGGCTCAAGCAGGCGATGCGCGAGCGAGATATCGATAATCTCACGCTCGTGCGCCGCACGGACGAGCTGTATTCGCGCTCGCACCCGGGCCATGACGAGGATATGCGTGCCGAAGTTTACACGGTTTTGGACGAATACGCGCCCAACGTCGATATCGAAATTTTCGATCTCGTCTGTAAGGTTCTAGACGTCAAAATCGAGCTAGGCGAGACGCTTGATTGAGTAGTCGTAGCCGAATTTTATCCGTGCCGCAAGGCTAAATTTAGCGCTATAATAAATCGCAAAATTCTACCTACAGCCTAGCTACAGAGCTTGCTTAAGTAAATTTTGCCGCAAAATTTCGCCCAAACCTAGCAAGATTAATATCTATTTTAACTGCAAAGTGCTAAATTTAGCGCTAAATTTTAATCCGAGGTAAACTTTGAACTACTTAATCCAATTTAGTGTGATTTTAGGAATATCTTTTGTTGCGGAGATTTTGGCGGCGCTCGTGCCTGTGCCAATCCCCGCTAGCATCTATGGGCTAGTCATTATGCTTTTAGCCCTGATCTTCAAACTCATCAAAGTATCACAGATCAGAGAAACCGTGTCGTTTTTTATGCAGATTATGCCAGTGATCTTTATACCCGCGGGCGCAGCGATCATAATCGCAGGCGACGCGCAA
>CAURFS010000102.1:0-7272 GCA_963523845.1 uncultured Campylobacter sp.
GCAAAGAGCACTTCAAATAGTGTAGTCTCTGGCGTATAGCCGAATTCTGAAATTTTATCTAAGACACTTGGTAACGTAAGCTTATCATTTACTTTAACCTCGCCCCAGAAATCCTTGAGTTTGAAGCGCTTGGAAAACTCTAGCATCTGCCACGTATCGCTCATCGCGTCGCCCACAGGAAGGACCTGCTGTCTCCACCACTGCGTTCTGCGCTCGGCATTGCCGTATGCGCCCCATTTTTCGTAGATCATCGCGGTTGGTAGGATTAGATCGGCTACCTTCGCGCTTAGCCCCGGATATGGCTCGCTTACTACGATGAAGTTGTCCATCTCGCGCGCCGCGGCGATCCAGTGGTTTGCGTTGGCGATCTGCTGCCACGGGTTATTGACCTGTACCCATATCCATTTTATCTTGCCGTCTTCGAGATTGCGCAGAGCCTGCACGTAGTGCGCACCCGGTTTTGGGTTTATCGTGCCCTCGGGGAGTTTCCAAATTTTTTCGGAAACCTTTCTATGAGCCGGATTTGCCACGACCATATCGGCAGGTAGGCGGTGAGAAAACGTGCCTACCTCTCTAGCCGTGCCGCAAGCGCTAGGCTGACCGGTAAGCGAAAACGCTCCGCAGCCAGGTTTGGCTTGCTTGCCGAGAAGGAAATGCACCATGTAGCTTTGCTCATTGACCCAAGTTCCTCTTGAGTGCTGATTAAAGCCCATCGTCCAAAAGCTTACTACTTTGCGGTCCTTTTCGATGTAATAATCTGCCAGCTGCTTTAGCTTGGTCTTAAACGCCTCTAAATCCTCACTTTCGTCACCCTTAGCTAAAGGCGCTACGAAATCTAGCGTGTAAGGCTCCAGCGCTTTTTTAAATTCTTCGAAGCTTATGAGCCAGTGAGCGTCCGATTTGTCAGAGTGTTTGTTTTCGAGTACGTCGCCCTCTTTCATACCCAGATATGCTAAGGTAACGCCCTCGGATTTGCTTAAAATTTTGGATTTTTGCTTAGCTGCTGTATCAAGCTCGGTTTTGCGGTATTTTTTATGATTTATATCTTCTCGCAAGCCGTAGCCGATATCCACAGGGCCTGTAGCGAACACGCAGTGCTCTTTAATAAATTTCTCATCTATCATATCCGGGTGATTGTAGACGATCTCTTGTGCTATGTAGTTCCATATCGCCAAATCGGTATTCGGACGGAATATAATTTCGATATCGGCGATGTTTGAAGTGCGGCTAGAGTATGTCGAGAGATTTATAACTTTTACGCGGTCCGGGTTGCGAAGCTTGTGGTCGGAGACGCGAGACCAAAGGATAGGGTGCATCTCAGCCATATTCGCGCCCCAAGCGATGATGGTATCGGTTAGCTCGATATCGTCGAAAACACCCGCAGGCTCGTCGATACCGAAGGTTTGCATAAAACCTACGACGGCGCTGGCCATGCACTGGCGAGCATTAGGATCGAGATTATTGGAGCGAAAGCCCGCTTTTACTAGCTTTGCTGCGGCGTAACCTTCTGGGATCGTGTATTGACCGCTGCCTAACACGGCAAAGCCTTCGGGACCGCCTTCGTTATAGGCGCGTCTGAAATGCTTCTCCATTTCGTCGAACGCTCGTTGCCAGCTGATTTCGATAAATTTTCCCTTTTTGTCGAATTCGCCTTTGGAATTTACGCGTAAAAGAGGCTTGGTAATGCGATCTGCGCCGTACATGATCTTGGCGTTGAAATAGCCTTTGATGCAGTTTAGACCGCGATTTACGGGCGCTAACGGATCGCCTTTGACCGCTACGATTTTGCCGTCTTTGGTGGCTACCATAATGCCGCAGCCGGTGCCGCAGAAGCGACAGGCCGCCTTGTCCCAGCGCCAGCCTTTTTCGGCTTCGTCCGCAGCGCTTAGTCCGCTAGGCAAGCTGATGCCCGCAACGCTACAGGCAGCCGCTGCTGCAGAGCTTTTTATAAAGTCTCGTCTATCCATGAGATTAACCTTTCGTTTAGAATGTAAATTTCTATTAATGTTTTGGATAATAGCATAAAAAAACGGCTTAGTCTAGATTAAAATCAAGGTTTTTTCTACATAGATTTCAGATATAAGATAATAATTTTATAAATTTTAAATTTAGTGGCTCAAATTTTATCAGGATAGCGAGTTTTTGATAAATTTTAATATAGATTTTCATTTAATTAAATTAATATATTATACCGATAAATTAGCATTAAAATTTCATAAAAATTTAATTGTGCTTTGAAATAAAACGGAGCGTAATATAATTTCAAAATTCTATTAAAATTATAAAAGTTAGCTTAAAAAGCGTCTTTTGCGATAAGCGATAAATTTTACACTAAAACGCCGCCATTACCGAAGTAAAAGCGTAAAATTTAACTATTCAATTTAATATGCGATATTTGCATATTGCTTAAATTTTGCTTAAAAAAATTCACTAATTTAAAAATTCTTTTATAATCTAGAAAGTATAATAGCCGTGCAAACCAAAATTCTTGAAAGGAATATTATGCAGTCCAGAGAAAAGATTGTCAAAACGACTTGTCCTTACTGCGGCACCGGCTGTGGTATCGATCTTATCGTAAAAGACGGCAGGATCGTAAACGCGCGCCCTACGCAGGCCCACCACGTAAATGACGGCGAGCTATGCTTAAAAGGGATGTTCGGCTGGGAGTTTGTAAACTCTCCAAAACGCCTTGCCAAACCTATGATCCGTAAGAAAAACGGAGTATTTGATAGAAGCGGCAAGCTTGAGGAGGTAAGCTTTGAAGAGGCTTACGATTTTGTAGCGTCTAAATTTAAAGAGACCGTCGCTAAATATGGCCCAAGCTCAATAATGGGTTTTAGCTCGGCGCGCTCAAATAACGAAGACAACTACGTTTTTCAGAAATTTTTCCGTGCTCAGGGCAGCAATAACGTCGATCACTGCGCCCGTCTTTGACACGCTCCTACAGTGGCAGGTCTTGCCAACACGCTAGGAAACGGAACGATGACGAACGATTTGGTAGAATTCGCTACCGATACGGACGTATTTTTACTCATCGGCACCAACACGAGCGAGTGTCACCCGATCATCGCTATGCAGATGCAGCGAGGCTTGCAGCGCGGCGCTAAGATGATCGTCGTAGATCCGAAGCGCACCGATATGGCGAAAAAAGCCGATATTTATCTACAAATCCCAGTGGGCGCGAACATTAAGACGCTAAATACCATTATGAATGTTATCATTGCTGAAAATCTGCAAGATGACGAGTTTATCAAAAACTACGCTCACGGCTACGAGTATCTAAAAGAAGCGGTTAAGGACTTTACACCTGAGCGCTTCGAGCGCGAGACCGGCGTGAAAAAAGAGCTCGTAATCGAAGCTGCTAGAATGTATGCTAAAGCAGGCGCAGCGGCGATCTGCTACACGATGGGTATCACGCAGTTTAGCGACGGCACATCAAACGTCTTTTCGCTTTCAAATTTAGCTATTTTGACGGGAAATTTAGGCAAAAGAGGCGCAGGCGTAAATCCTTTGCGCGGTCAAAACAACGTCCAGGGCGCATGCGACATGGGCGCGCTACCTAACGTCATCCCGGCAGGTGCGGTAAATTCCGCTTACGCTCAGGAGCAGGCGCGCAGAGTATGGCACTTTGAGCTAAATCCGACTCCAGGCTTTAAGCTTACGGTCGCACCCGATAAGATGGATAGCGGCGAGCTGAAGCTACTCTACGTTTACGGTGAAAATCCCGTAATGAGCGATCCTTGGACGGAACACTTTGTGCATGCAACGCACCATTTGGATTGCTTTATCGTGCAGGATCTTTTCTTTACCGAGAGCGCACAGAAGGCCGACGTCGTACTACCTGCTGCCGGCTGGGGCGAGAAGGACGGCACCTTTTTAAACACTTCCCGCCGCGTCCAGCGCACGCGCAAGGCAAGCGAGCCGGCTCCTGGCGTAGAGCCTGATTGGAAGGTAGTTTGCAATATCGCACAAAGAATGGGACTTGAAGGGTTTGATTTTTTAAGTGCGGAAGAAATTTGGAACGAAGTGCGTGCATTAATGCCTAAATTTTTCGGTGGTATTAGCTACTATAGGCTAGATAAGCTAGGCGGCATCAGCTGGCCATGTCCTGATGAAGATCATCCGGGCACACCGGTGCTTTATGCAGATCATAAATCGATGCTGCCTGATGGTAAATTTAGAATGGTGCCGGTGCTTTACGTGGATGATAAAGAGGGGCGCGCTAAAGCTGAGGCGGATTTCAGAGCCAAGATGAAAATACCTGATGATTATCCGGTGGGAAGCGGCGCGCTTAGCGAGATTCCGGATGAAATTTATCCGTGCTTATTTACGACTGGGCGCAAGGTTTATCACTACCATACGGGCACGATGACGAGAGAGTGTCGCGCGCTAGAGTACGGCGCGGGCGCAGAAGGCGCGCTCATCGAGGTAAGTCCAGATATTGCGCGCGAACGCGAGCTTACCGAAGGCTGCTACGCGCTCGTCAAAAATAAGCGCGGCCAGATCGCGGCGAAACTTCGCATAAATCCGGATCTGAAAGAGGGCACGATCTTTACGACCTTCCATTACAGCGAGGCCGACGGCAACGAGCTCGTGCATGCGGGCGATCTGGATCCGCTATCGGGTATCCCACCGCTAAAGATGACGATCGCAAATATCAGAAAACTTAGCGAGAGCGAGTTTATCGAGTTCAGAAGACAAAACGAGATGTCAATGCACTCCGAGAAACCTTATCTATCGCCGGTGCATAGGTAGTTTGGGCGGTAAATTCCGCCCGCTTTGCAAAGATGAAATTTAATCGCGGCTACGGCAAAATTTGATGAAATTTTATCTTTGCGGGCGCTTCATGGCCGCTTGCGCGCACGGTGCGAGCGGCTCGTGGAATTTTCCACGCGATTTTTTAAATACAAAACTGCGAGCGATTTAAATTTACGCACGCCGCTTCGTTACGACGGCTTTACTTCGGCAAATTAAGGCTATTTAAGCAAAATTTCACTACGATACGGGCGAAATTAAAATAAGGAAGGTCTATGGAGCCGATTTATAGGGCGGAGATAGTTAAATTTAAAGGGGATGAAAGAAGGATCGTAAGCGATATCTTGGTGCGCGAGATCAAGCTTGAAATTTTACTAAACGACAAGCGTTTCGGCGCGCTGATGGCGACTCCGAGCGATCAGAAGGCGCTTGCGATAGGCTATTTGCTGAGCGAAAATTTGATCTCGGATCCAAGTCGCATAAGAAGCATAGAGCTCGCGCCGGACGGGCTTAGCGTGAATGTTTGCGGCGAGATAAACGAAAAGCGGCTAAATAGCTTCGATGCCGAAAAGGTCATCATCAGCGGCTGCGGGCGCAGCTCTACGGCAAATATCGATCCTGCAGCGATGGCGGCGCGCAAAGTCCGCTCAGATGCTAAATTTCATAAGAATGAAATTTTAAATTTGATGAGCGAGTTTTACACGCAGTGCGAGCTTTATGAGATGACGGGCTGCGTGCACACTGCAAAGCTCTTTACCGCGAGCGGCGAGCATTTTATCGGCGAGGATATCGCCCAGCACAATACCATCGATAAATCGGTCGGCAAGGCGGTCTTGGCGGGACACGATACGCAGGGCTCGCTTCTTTTGGTAAGTGGCAGGCTAAGCTCCGAAATGGTCGCCAAAGCCGTGATGAGCGGCGTTAGCGCGCTTGTTTCGCGTACGGCTCCTACGAGCCTGGGCGTCGTGATTGCGCGTAAATTTGATCTTACCCTTTGCGGCTTCGCGCGCGGCGAAAATTTAAACGTTTCTAGCGGCGAAGAGCCAAGTTTGAGTTACGCGGCCGGCATGGTGTTACATCTCAAGAGAGACTATCAAAAAGCAAGCCAGCTCATCAGGCTGCTTTTAAATTTACTAAATCCGAGCGGCAAGCTTGATTGCGGCGCGGCGTTTAAGATCGCAGCCAAATTAGGCGTGGACGCGAGCGTAGTAGGAGATCTCGCGGCACGCGAAGGGATACGGATAGATCGCTGTGAACTCGGACAGTTCGGTAAGCTGCAATGTAGCGGAGGCAGCATAAAAGCGCTGCAAAAGCTAGATCCGCTTTTGGATGAGAAAAGACGGATTTTTTGCCGTGACGCCCGCGCCGTAGCTAGCGGCGGAGTGGGGTTTGATACCGTGCGCTCTACGCTTAAGGAGCACGCCATAGACGTGAAATATTGTCAGCTGGGCTGCTTTAAGGAGAAGAAAGGCAAAAGAATGAGAGTAAAAACAAAAACTTGGATCGAAAATGCGCAGGGCGAGCTCATTTTCGGCAAGGGCAAAACCGAAGTGCTAGACGTGATCGCTCAGACGGGCTCTATCTCTAAAGCCGCCGAGATTTTGGGGATGAACTACAAAAAATGCTGGAGCCATCTGCAAATTTTACAAAAAAATCTGCAAGAGGAGCTCTTTAGCACCAAGCAAGGCGGCGGCAATGCCGCGGGCACGACGCTAAATGCGCGCGCCTATGAGCTGATCGCTGCATATAAGCAGCTGCAAAGCGATATAGAACACTACGCAAACGAGCGCTTTAAGGAGCTATTTTTGAAAAAAGAGGGCGAGAAAGACGCAAGTAAAGCGGCAGATAAAAACCATTAAATTTAAAGGAGAGAACGATGTTTGTAAAACTAAACGACCGAACCTATCTAAACAAAGACAGGATCACGCGCATCAAGGTAGATAGCGTCCAGGACGGTATCAGAATTCGCTTCTACGAGGGGCAGTTTCAAGTCGCCAAAAGCGGCAGATTTGAAAGCGAAGAAAAAGCGATGGAGTGGCTGCAGAAAAATTTTATCGGCAAATAGGCGCAAAGCACACTTCATAGCCGCGCGAACAGCTTGCGAACAGATCCGCAAAATAGCGGCTCTTTGTGATACGGCAGCGGCTCGCCTCCCCCAGCGCGGGCGCGATTATTGGTTTGTGAGCAATCCGCGCTTTTAAGGAGAGCTTGCAGAATTTTAAGAATTTCGGAATTTGCAAAATTTTACGGAGCCGAATTTTTAGAATTTTTAAAATTTGGCATAGTGGAATTTTGTCGGCTATATAGAATTTGGCGGCCGGAATTTTATTGTGCGGAGCTTTTAAATTTACGTATCGCAGCGCGATCGCAATGAAATTTAATTTTATAAAATTTCATTGCGTTAAATTTTATATCTGGCGGCATTCGCCCGCTAGAATCTGCTCGCCGAATTTTATTATGCAAAATCCATTCTAATGAGATTTTACAATTAGATTCCTCCGCTGCGCCGCCTTATTT
>CAURFS010000103.1:0-7258 GCA_963523845.1 uncultured Campylobacter sp.
ATCGTAACTTGCAGTAGGGCTAGCGCCATCGGCTCTAGCGAGCTGCTAACAAGCTCTAAAATTCTGCTTGTTTCGTTCATTCACTCACATCTTTGCCGAAATATTTAAGCGAAATTTCTTTTAGCTTGCCTTCGGCTTTGAGTTCGTTTAAGGCTTTGCTGATTTGATTTGCGAGCTCTTTATTGCCCTTTTGCACGATTGCAGCGCTATAATCGACATCTTTTAGCTTTGCAGCGATCTTAATCGGAGCGTCCGGGCGTTGCTTTAAAAAGTCGTAAAATACGGTATTGTCGCGCACGACGGTATCTACGCGGCGAGCGATCAGCAGCTCCATACTTTTAGCGAAACTATCGACGGTTACGTTTTGCGCGCCGTATTTTTTAGCGACTTGCGCCCAGTTGCTGGTAGCGGAGTCTGCATTTTTCTTGCCTTTTAAATCCTCGAAGCTTTTAATGTCGTTGTTATCTTTATGCACGATAATAGCTCCGTAAACGACGGTGTAGGGCACAGAATACTCATATTTTTTCTTGCGCTCATCGGTGATGCTTACTTGATTAAACACAGCGTCTGCCTTGCCTGCATCAAATGCTGCAAGCATCGCATCCCAAGGCGCGGTTAGAAATTCTATTTTTAGACCAAGTTTTTCGGCGACTGCGCGCGCGACATCTACGTCGTATCCTACGAGCTCATTTTTGTCGTTATAATACGAAAATGGCGAAAAGGTGCCTTCAGTAGCTACTTTAAGCGTACCTTCGCGTAGCGTTTTAGCGTTTGCGCCGCATATTAAAAGCGCGCACGCAAGCAAAGTTTTTATTAAATTTTTCATAATTCCTCCAAAATTTTATGAACTAAATTTAAAATGCGAAATTCCGCTCAGCTAAGTTTAAAATTCCACGCTTCAACTAAGCGGTTGTAGAATTTACTCCGTAATGTCTTTGCCAAAATATTTAAGTGAAATTTCTTTTAGCACGCCTTTTTGCTTTAGTGATTTTAGCGCGGAATTTATCTGCGCCGTCAGCTCATCATCCTTTTTAAGCAGCACGGCGGAATAGATCGGCTCATTGCCTTGAGCTGCGATCTTTAGCGGGGCGTTTGGGCGCTGCTTCATATAGTCGAAAAATGTTATGTTATCGTTGATCGTAGCGTCTGCGCGACGAGCTATGATGAGCTCCACACCCTTGCTAAATCCGTCTGCCGTAACGATCTCGGCACCGTAGCTGCGCGCCATGTCAGCCCAGTTGCTGGTAGCGGAGTGGACGCTTTTTTTGCCTTTAAGATCCGCAAAACTTTTGATCTCCTCGTTATCAGCTCGCACTACTAGCGCAGCATAAGCCACAGTGTAAGGCTCGCTGAAATTATATTTTTTCTTGCGCTCCTGCGTGATACTTACTTGATTCATCGCTATGTCCGCTTTGCCTGCGTCAAATGCCGCCAGCATCGCATCCCACGGCGCGGTTAAAAATTCCGCCTTTAGCCCTAGCTCTTTTGCCAGCGCGCGAGCGATATCGACATCAAAGCCGGTAAGATTATTTTTCTCGTCATAGAAAGAATACGGCGAGTAAGTCCCCTCCGTGGCTATTATGAGCGTGCCCTCTTTAAGCGTCTTAGCGCTTAGGGTGGCGGTGATCAGCGCTGTTGCGAGCAGGGCTTTAAATATTTTCATTGCATCTCCTTGAAATTTAGCTATCGCTCGCGCTGCGAGCAGATGCGCGATTATATCGTGCGGAATATATAATTTTTATTAAAAATTTTAAATTTTAGTAAGACGTGATACAAAATTTCGCCTGTATGACAAAACTTTAGCTCATATATTTTTAAAATTTTGACAGAGGTGATTTATAAAATTTCAAGTTTATTAGGTAAAAGTATCGCAGACGGAATTCAGCCTGCGATATAAAATAAAATTTGCAAGTATTTCGAGGCGATTTTTTGAGTTAGAAGCTAAAATTTCGCGCAAGCTAGACTTCTGCTTGCAGTTGCGAGCGCAAGAGAAGCAAAATTTCTCTCAAAAGCGCTCGCAAGATGATCCTTTTGAAAAAGACGAGCCGCTAGCGAATTTGCCCGCCTCCGCGGACGACGTATTTATAGGTCGTGAGCTCTCTCACCCCCATCGGCCCTCTGGCGTGCAGCTTTTGCGTGCTGATGCCGATCTCGCCGCCGAATCCAAACTCGCTGCCGTCGCTAAAGCGCGTCGAGGCATTGGCGTAGACGATCGCGCTGCTGACTTCGTTTAAAAACCGCTCGATGTTTGCGTAGTTTTCACTCAAAATTACGTCCGAATGCCCGCTGGAATGCGCATTTATAAAGCTGATCGCCTCCTGCGTATCCCGCACGGCGCGCACGGCCAAAACGAGATCCAAAAACTCGGCGCCAAAGTCGCTCTCGCCGGCAGCCTTGACGTTTGCCGCGCTGCGCAGCTCCGACTCGCACGCATCTAGCAGCTGCTCGCTCACGCGAAACTCGACCCCCAGCATATCGCGCACTAGCACCGGTAAAATTTCGCCCGCTATGCGCTCGTGCAAAAGCACGCACTCTACGGCGTTACAGACGCTTGGACGCTGGGTTTTGGCGTTTTTGATTATCTTCGCGGCCTCGCTCAAATTTGCGCTCTCATCGACGAAGATATGACACACCCCCGCGCCCGTCATGATGATCGGCACTGTCGCGTTTTGCGCGATAAAATCTTTTAAGCCCTTGCCTCCGCGCGGTATCAAAACGTCGATATACTCGCTCATTTTCGCCATTTGCGCCACTACTTCGCGATCTGCGCTCTCCACGAGCTGTACAGCACCTGCGGGTAAGCCAAATTTAGCCCCCGCTTCGTTAAATAAATTTACTAAAAAGATGTTCGAATTTAGCGCGCTAGCACTGCCTCGCAGAATCGCCGCATTGCCGCTTTTTAGCGCCAGAGCCGCCGCGTCGATGCTGACGTTTGGGCGGCTCTCGTAGATGATGCCAAGTACGCCCAGCGGCACGCGCACGCGGCTGATTTGCATGCCGTTTGGATGGCTCCAGCCGCCTAGATTCTCGCCTACGACCTCGGCAAAGCCCGCCACCTCGCGCACACCCTGCGCCATCGCCTCGATACGGGCGTCGGTTAGCCTTAGGCGATCGAGCAATGCCGCACTAAGCCCCGATTTCTCGCCGCTTGCAAGGTCTTTGGCGTTTGCCGCTTTTATCGCGTCCTTTTGCGCGAGCAGCTCGTCCGCCACGGCGTTTAAAATTTCAAATTTAGCCTTGCTACCAAGTCTTAAAAGCTCGCCGCAAGCGGCCTTTGCGCGCTTACAGATCTCTAAAATTTCATTCATTTTCGCCCCTTAATCTATAAATCAAATCGCATGCTGCGTATAAAAATGTCGCAAGCGTAGCTTCTATCGCGTCCAAAATTCCTGCGCGTCTTATTTTTATCCGCGCGCGACGGCTTAAATTTAGCGCGCTTTGGGCCATTTTATTTCGGATTTTCTTGCGTCAAAATTTCGCTTACTCGCCCGGCATTATGCCCAACCTTCTCGTTCCAATTCGCGCAGGGCGCTTTTACGTAATCCGCCGGCTAATATCCGCACAGCCCAAGAACGTCTAGCTCGCCGTTTTTATCGGCGTCCAGTTCGTTAAATTTCGCCGCCCACGCCGCGCCCGCCAAAAGTAGCGCAAAAAATATAATCTTTTTCATCTACGCACTCCGTTTAAAATTTAAACGCACAGAACACGGCTAAAATTTCATTGCAGCGCGATATTATCCGCGTGGATCGCGTCATCGTCGCTTTTGTAGCCTAAAGCCTGCTCTATCTCATCGCTTTTTACCCCCGCTATGCGCGCAAGCTCGCAGCTTGAATAGTTGCTAATGCCGTGCGCCAGCAGCTTGCCGTCAGTCGCGCAGACGTTTACGATCTCGCCGCGCTCAAACTCGCCGCGCACCTCGGCAATCCCGACCGCAAGCAGGCTTTTGCCCGATTTTATCGCCTCTGCCGCACCCGTGTCGATAATCACCGCGCCTTTGCTAATCGCGCCGTATGCGAGCCAGTATTTACGCGAGCTAAGCCGCGCCGCGCCCGCGCTAAAGAGGGTGCCGACCTCCTCGCCCGCCGCTATTTTAAGCAAAATTCCGTCCGTACGCCCGTTTGCGATGATCAGGCTAGTGCCGATCTGATTTGCCATTTGCGCCGCCGCGATCTTGGTCGCCATGCCGCCCGTGCCGAATTTACTGCCCTCGCCGCCTGCCATTTTGACGACGTGCTCGTCGATTTTTTCAATAAAGTTTAAAAGTTTTGCGTCCGCGTACTCGCTCGGATTTTTGTCGTACAGCCCGTCGATATCGCTTAAAATCACGAGCAGATCAGCATCGATTAGCCCCGCTACTAGCGCGCTTAGCGTGTCGTTATCGCCCACTTTCAGTTCATCTGCTACGACGGGGTCGTTTTCGTTGATGATCGGCACGATGCCGCGCGAGAGTAGCTCCGCGCAGACGTTTCGCACGCTAAGATAGCGTGCCCTGTCGCTAAAATCGCCTCGGCTTAACAGCAGCTGCGCGATAATGCGATCATGCGCCCAAAACAGCCGCTCGTAAAGATGCATCAGCGCGACCTGTCCGACCGCCGCTAGAGCCTGCTTGCGGCTTAAAATTTTAGGTCTTTGCGCGATGCCTAGCAGCCCCATGCCCGCGCCCACGGCGCCCGAGCTTACCAAAGCCACGCAAAAGCCCGCATCTTTTAGCTTGCAAATTTGCGCGACTAGACTTTTGATAAGCCGCTCATTTAGCGAGCCGTCCGCGTTCGTAAGCGTCGAAGTGCCGATTTTTACGACGATACGTTTTGCGCCGCCCAGAAGCTCTTTTCTACCCATTTTCCGCTCCGAAATTTTTGAAAATTATATCGAAAACGGCTTATTTTAAATTTTATATTTTGAGCTGAGTAGATGCGAGCTTTTGGTTCAAATTTATTCCCGAGTAAAATTCGGCGGCTTCTAAATACGAGAGATAAAATTTTTTGGGTAAAAGTTTGATTATAAAGTAGTCGTATTTGGCGTAGTAAATTTTCTTATAAAGCGTAGAGATGGTCTGTCTATGAAGATCATAACGGGAGTCCGACTCCCGTTATCGTGTGAATTTTGCTGGCTTAAAATTTGCCGAATTCTTGCTAAAGCGCGGCGTTGAGACTTAGTTGCATCTCCACGTCGTCGCTAACGAGCAAAATTTTCTTCATTTTAGCCTACTTTTTGGTGGCATTGCCTTCTTTATCTTCAGTCTTCACCTCCTTCGGCCCCACATAATCCTCCCCAAAATAAGCCTTTTTTATCTCTTCTTTTTTGATTGCGGCTTTCTTTTCGTAGATTTTGTATTCAGGCTTCCAGTAGTTTAGCATATTGTTTAGCCCGCTGTGGCCTACCTCGGCGTGACAGCTAGCGCAGGTTAGTTGCTTATCGGTATTTAGCAAGCTTTGATAGCGAGCGTGCATCTTTTGAGCCTGGGCTGAGGTTAGCTTATTATCTACCAAATTCGTATGGCAGCTAACGCAACCGTTATCAAATACGAAGTGCTCTCTTTTCTCTCTATTTTTATGCCAGTCTATAGCCTCCGGGTCTTTGAAGAAATGAATATATCCCTCCATTAGTCCGTTTTTAGCTTTAGTTAAAACGTATTTGGCTAGGTTGTCGTGAGGTATGTGGCAGTCTACGCATTTAGCCCTTACTCCACTTTTGCCTTTGCCGCTGTGAACGTCGTTGCTATAAGCTATAACCATAGGATCCATCTCGTGGCACACTACGCAAAACTTCTCTCCGCTAGTTTCTTCCAGGGCGTAATGCACGGGAAGTACGACTAAAAACCCTATAATGCCGCTTACTAATATAATAAGCGCTAGTACTTTCTTTGAAATTTTCATGGCGTTACCCCCATCCATTGCGGAACTTCGTGTTCGTGGCACTCCGTGCACATATTGGTTGATTTTTTATGCTCGTTGTGGCACTCGTCGCAGTATAGCGTAGGGCCGTCGTGAACCGAGTTGTGGGGATTTGCTTTTAGCAGATCCATGTATTCTAGTCTTTTAGCTATCTTTTTCTTGTCGCCGTGACAGGACAAACAGCCTTTATCGCCTATGGATTTAAATTTACTAGCGTCGTTTCCTTGTCCTTCGTGACAATCAAGACAGGTGAAGCTTAGCTTTTCGTGATGAGGCTTTAAAGGGTGTTTGGCTCGCAGCTCGTCGGTGACGTTAAGATCGGCTAAAGACGTTATCTTTGCGCTTGGTGCGCCTGCGCTAAATGCAAAAGAGCATAGTAGCATAGATGCGCACAAGGCGAGAAACGCTTTATGTTTCATGTGAATTCCTTTCGGATGTCAAATTTACAAATTTAACTGCAAATTCGGCTTTAAATTTAAAAGTATCGCAAGCCGAATTCTTGAATTTAATCTCAAATTTGACCTGCGATACAAAATAATATTTACAAGTATTTCGAGGCGATTTTTGGGGTTGCGCGGCTAAAATTTTGCGTAGGCTAGACAAAATAGTCTACCAAGCAAAATTTTAGCAAAATCCGCAAAAAGCGTCCGAAAGACGCCGCAAATTAGCCTATATTCTCTCCCGCTATCATACCAAACGTTAGACAATCTGCGATCGCCACGCTACCTAAGCGGCTAGCTCCGTGTACGCCGCCCGTGATCTCGCCTGCGGCAAATAGTCTTGGGATTGGCATCTCGGTTTGTAAAGAGATGACCTGGGCTTTGGTATTGATATCGATACCGCCCATAGTGTGGTGAAGTTTTGGCGTACCGCGCATAGCGTAGAATGGCGGTTTTGAGATATCTACGCCGTTTGTAGTGGTTTTATCCATAGGTTTACCGAAGTCCTCGTCTTTGCCTGATTTAACGAAGCTATTATATCTCTCGACGGTCTTTTTTAGCTCTGCGGCAGGGATTTTATAAAAAGCCGCTAGTTCGTCTAGAGTTTCAAATTTCTTTAGTACGCCCGATTCCAGCGGTTTAGTGTAGTGTTCAGGTATGACCATGTTTTTTACGCCCTCGCTATCGCAGAAGTTGATAGGATAGATATCTGCTTTTGCGTCGATTACTTTAAACATAGCTTGAGAGCGGGTGCGGCGGTCTGCTAGCTCGTTCATATAGCGTTTGCCGGTTCTTGGATCGACTGAGATGCCGTAGCGGAAGCTTCCGTTTACGTTAAACATAGAGCCTACGCCAAAGCCTTTTTCGTCAGGGCATGCCCATGGACCAAATTGTATCCAGCTTAGCTGAACAGGGGTAGCGCCG
>CAURFS010000104.1:0-7228 GCA_963523845.1 uncultured Campylobacter sp.
GTTTTTCGGCTACGGCGTGCTGCTCTCGCTAAGCCCTTGCGTCTATCCGCTCATCCCGATCCTCTCGTCGATCATCGTGGCGAAAACTTCCTCGAAGCCGAGCGCGAAAAAAAGCCTCGCCGTAAGCCTCGCGTATATTTTCGGGATGGCGAGCTCGTATGCGATTTTAGGGGCATTCGTGGCGGTTTTTGGGCAAAATTTACAGGGCCTGCTGCAAACTCCGCCCGCGCTGATCCTAACCTCGCTCATATTCGCCGCGCTCGCGTTTTCTATGTTTGGATTTTATGAGATCCGCTTGCCTGCGCGCTTTCAAAGCTTCTTAAATAGCAAAAGCGAAAATGCTGGCGGCCTGATCGGAGTTTTTTCTATGGGGCTTATCTCGGCGCTCGTCGTATCGCCGTGCATCTCCGCTCCGCTTGCGGGCGCGCTTGTTTACATCGCGGGCAGCGGCGACGTTCTGCTGGGTGCGGCGGCTCTTTTTGCGCTGGGGCTCGGAAGCGGCGCGCTACTGCTTGTGGTGGGGCTCGGCGGCGCATTGCCTAGGCCCGGAGCTTGGATGGAGGCGGTGCCTAAAATTTTTGGCTTTTTGCTGCTTTTTACGGCGGTATGGATTTCGCGCACGCTCATCGGCGAAAATTTAAGCCTGCTGATTTACGCGGTTTTAGGCGCGATTTTCGCAGGATTTTTGGGGCTGTTTGACGGCGGCGCGGGCGGGATAAAGCGCGCTTTGGCTCTTGTAATCGCGCTATATTCGGCGTTGTTGCTCGCGGGCTTTGCCAGCGGCGCAAAAGATTTTTCCAAACCGCTTGGTAATCTAATACCGCAAATCACGAGATATTCCAGCGGCGGCCCCGGCGGCGAGAGCTTGCAAGTAGGCGAAATTTCTCGTGCTAAAAATTTTAACGGCGCGCATTTTTCATTGATGCGCGATCTGGCGCAGCTGCAGGGCGAAATAGAAAATTCCAAAACGCCCGTTATTGTGGATTTTTGGGCTAGGTGGTGTAAAAATTGCGAGCTGAGCGAGCGAGCGTTCGCAGACCCCGCTCTTGCGGGCATGCTTGATAAATTTGGCCTTTTAAAGATCGATCTTAGCGAAGATAGCGAGCAAAATAGGGCGATAAAAGCGCATTTCAACGTATTCGGCCCGCCTACGATTCTGTTTTTTAAAGAGGGTGCCGAGATTGCGAACCTGCGCCAGATCGGCAGCGTAAATTCCGAAAAGCTGGCCGAAATTTTAACCGAAATTTAGTGAAATTTAGATAGATTTCAAACAAAATTTAGTTTTAAGGATTGCGCGATGATAAGCAAAAATAGGGCTACGAAAGAGACCAAAATCGAGCTGGAGCTGGAGCTTTACGGGCGCGGCGCGGTGCAGATACAAACGGGCATCGGTTTTTTCGATCATATGCTTAGTGCATTTGCCAAGCACGCGTGGATCGATCTGAGCTTGCGCTGCGAGGGCGATTTGCAGGTCGATTTTCACCACAGCGTCGAGGACTGCGGCATCGTGCTGGGAAGCGCGATAAAAGAGGCGATCTATCCCGCGCAAAACATCGAGCGCTTCGGCGATAGCGTCGTCGTGATGGACGAGGCGGCGGTTTCTGCTGCGCTTGATTTTTCCAACCGCGCGTTTTTGGTATTTGATTGCCCGAGCCTAAAGCGCGGCAAGATCGGCGAATTCGACGCCGAGCTCGTGGAGGAATTTTTCCGCGCTCTGGCTTTCAACGCAAATTTGACGCTGCATCTAAGCCAGATCCGCGGCGAAAATCTACATCACGTCGCAGAGGCCGCGTTTAAGGCGTTTGCCGTCGCATTCCGTCGCGCGATAAGTATCAACGAGCGTGCCGGCGTGCCTAGCACCAAGGGCGTTTTATAGCGGCAAATGCGCGCTAAATTTAGCAAAATTAGCAATTCGCGGTTTTGTAATTTTATCGGCGTTTGAAATTTTACTCTCGCCGCTGCTTGAAATTTGCAAAATTTCGCCATTGCTCTGACAAAGCGCGCCGCTTTATTAAGACCGCTGGCAGTGCATTTGCGCCCGCCGCGAAAACCGCGAACTATGCTATATGAAATTTCGCACTGCCGGAGCGCTAAACCGCCGCTTTGCATATTAAAATTTAAAGGTAAAAGATGAATAATTTCGGATCGCTTATGGAGATTTTAAATGTGCTGTTTTTAATCTGCTTTGTTTGGCTTGTCGTGTGTTTGATTAAATTTATCAGATCAAAAGACGAGCCAGAGCGCTATAAAAGAGATAAAAAATTTCTAATTATTTCGGCAGTTGCGTTTGCATGCGCTTTTACTCCACTCATATATTCTCAGTGGCTATTCGATCCTTTTTCTATACTTATCTTGGTTTTTACCGGGCTGCCGGTAATTTCGTTCATTTGGCTAATTGTAAGTTTAGTAAAATTTATTAGATCTGCTAAAAGCACGGATGAGCGCCGTAGAAGAATTAAAAATTTGCTGATTCTCTCTGCATTTTCGTTCATAACTTTTTTAGCCGTCCTAATGGGCTTTTTATGGCTGCTTAATAGCGCGCTTGCACATATGTGAGGCGCAAAATGAGCGATGAAATTTTTCAAAAAACGATCGCCGTAATATTGACGGCTTGGGCGATTAGCGTTTGCGCGCTAGTAGGAGCGGCGCTGTATCTGCAGAGCAAATGCTCGATCATCTCCTATATCGCAAACGGAAACTAAGATGAAGCGCACATCTATCGTCATTTTACTGCTGCTTAGCTTTGCGGCTTTCGATTTTGCGTTTTACAGCCTCGTCGTGAAGCGATACATAAATCAAAGCAGCGCCGAGATGCAGGCCAAATCGATCGAGCTGCATAAATTTCTGCCGTTTGAGCAGGGCTCGCAGATCGTGCGCGTTAGCTCTAGCTTAAAACTTAGCGGCGATCTGCCTATAATCGACGGCGCAGCGGCTTTGTACCCTGTATTTTCGGCATTCGTCGCGGCGAGCTATCCCAAAGAAAGCGTGGAATTTGACGGGCAAAATTTCACGAATGCTAGCAGGCTTAAATTTAGTAACACTCGCGGCGCATACAAGGCCATAAGCGACGGCGAGGCGGATCTAATCTTTGTCGCAGCTCCTTCGAAACAGCAGCTTGATTACGCGCGCGAAAAGGGCGCAAACTTACGCTTCGTGCCGATCGGGCTGGAGGCGTTCGTCTTTATCGTAAATGCAAATAATAAAGTATCGAATTTAACTGTGGATCAGGTGCGAGGAATTTATTCTGGGCAATATAGCGACTGGTCGCAGCTCGGCGGCGAGCGAATGCGCATAGATGCCGTGCAGCGAAACGCGGGCAGCGGCAGCCAGAGCGCGTTTTTAAAATTTATGAGTAAGACGCAGCCTAAGCGCAAGATCACGGGCTTTTTCGGTAGCGCGATCGGCTTTTCGTTTCGCTATTACGTCGAGGGGATCGTGCAAAACGGCGGCGTGAAGATGCTTAGCCTAAACGGCGCGTATCCGAATAAAGAAAATATCGCTAGCCGTAAATACCCGCTCGTAGCCGAAATTTACGCGGTTTACGATGAAAACAACAAAAACGAAAATATCCGCATCTTGATAGATTGGATCCTTTCGCCGCAGGGGCAAAGCATCATCGAAAATAGCGGCTACGTGCCGATTAGGGGCTAAGATCGCGGCTTAAATTTATACGGCGTTTGCTAAAAATTCAGCCAAATTTCGTTAAAATCACAAAATTTCAAAAAACGGAAAACGAAGTGATAAAGATCATATTTTTAGACGTAGACGGTTGCCTTAGCGACGGCGGGCTGTACCATTCAAACGGTGGCGAAGAGATGAAGAAATTTAACGTAAAAGACGGGTTTGGCATCCAGGAGTGGCAGCGGCTGGGGCTAAAGGTCGCGATCATCACCGGCAAAAGCTCGCAAATCGTCGCAAACCGTGCGCGTGAGCTAAAGATCGATACGCTCTTTCAAGGCGAAAAAGACAAGCTCTCAAGGGCGGAGCAAATTTTAAAAAATTTTAACCTAAGCTTCGATGAGGCTGCCGCGATCGGCGATGATATAAACGACGCGAAGCTTTTAAATGCGGTTGCGATCAGCTTCAAGCCCGCCGATGCGCTAAGCTCGCTAAAAGCGGACGTCGCGCTAAGCAAAAACGGCGGCTGCGGCGCGGTGCGCGAGATGATCGAAATACTCGTCGATAAAAATGGTATGCGCGAAGAGTGGAATAGCAAATGGCTGTAGTTTCGCAAGCGCGCGTGAGAATGCCTGCGAGAGGCGAAATTCCGCGCAGATCAAAAGGGGCCGAGCGATGGTGATAAAAATTTTCTACGTCGCGATTGCGATCTTTTGCGTCGCGATGGTGTTTTTAAGCGTGCAGACGCCGTATTTTAGCGATATGTTTAGGCAGGATCTAAGCATTGCGAATATGGAGATGAAAAAGATCGTCGATTATCAGATCGGCGAGCGCGTGGATGCTAAATTTACCGCGGACGGCGGCACTCGCTATAAGGATCGCGACGAGTTTGTAAATTTTAAAGCCGAGGAGATTGGCGCAGATCTAAATCACACTTTGGTTTCAAAGACCGCGACGCGCGCCAGCGAGCTGATAAAATTTAACGGCGACGCGCACTATGTAAATAGTAGAGGCTTTGATTATACTGCACAAGAGATCATCTACGATACGAGTAGCAAGATCGTCCGCTCCGACGTGCCATACGTGTTGCGCCAAGGCGGCGACCGCATCACGGGCGCAAGCATCAGCTACGACACCAAAACCAAACAAACAAACTCAAAAGGAATCCACGCATGGTATTTAATAAAAGATCAAAACTCCACAAACTAATACTTTCAGCTGCGCTAATTGCGGGCTTTGGCGCGACTACTCTTAGCGCCGCGCAGGAGCAGGTCGAGGTCACGGCGGATAATTTTTTCGCCGACGAGATCAAACAGATCAGCGTCCTAACCGGCAACGTCCGCATCAAAAAGGGCGCTTACGATACGCTAAATTCCGACAAAGTGACGATCTATTTCGACGCCAAGCGCCAGCCTACCAAATATGTCGCGACGGGAAACGCAAATTTTAAAATTTTACTCAATCAAAAGCATTATGACGGCAAGGGCGGCGTGCTGACCTACGATCCGACTATTGAGGCTTACACGCTCGAAAACAACGCCTATCTGCACGAAGCCGAAACCAAAAAGGAGGTTTACGGCGATAAGATCATCGTAAATCGCCAAAAGGGCACCTACGAAGTAAAGAGCGGCGGCGGCGAGAAAAAGCCCGTGCGTCTGATCTTTCAGGTCGACGATCAAAACAAATGATCTATCCTAGCAGCGCGCAGTTTATCACCTCCGCCGCAAATATCGGGGGTGCGCCCGAGTTTGCGATGAGCGAAGTGGCGTTCTTGGGGCGTTCCAACGTCGGCAAAAGCAGCCTGATAAACGCGCTTACCGGGCGCAAAAATCTAGCCAAATCAAGCTCGACCCCCGGCAAAACGCAGCTGATAAATTTTTTCGAAGTTAAATTTAAACAAAAGCTTGCCGCAGACTCGGACGGCTCGCAAAATGAAACGCCGCCCGATCTAGCGAGCAAGGGGGCTTTAAGCTCGGCTGCAAATTGCGCGCAAGATCACGCGGAGGCTGCGGCGTCTGAGCTAAATTTAAAGCAGGATGCTATTTTAAATTTAAAAAGCGTTTCGGCGGATTTTAGATCGGATCGCGAGACAGATCTTGCGGCAGGTTTTGCGCCGAATTCCGCGCAAAGCTCCGAATTAAATTTTACAGGTAGATCCGCGCTAAGCTTAGCGGACAACCCCGCTTTTTCGGATCTTACGAGCTTGGATGAAAATATATCTTTGATCTTCGTGGATCTGCCTGGGTTCGGATACGCTAAGGTTTCTAAAAAACTGC
This sequence comes from uncultured Campylobacter sp., assembly GCA_963523845.1. GTDB lineage: Bacteria > Campylobacterota > Campylobacteria > Campylobacterales > Campylobacteraceae > Campylobacter_B. The sequence continues at coordinate 5,895 of CAURFS010000104.1, forward strand.
ATTATATCTGGCAAAAAAATCTCGACGAATTTATCAAAGAGCGCCTAAATATCAAGCTTTTCGTCCATCTCATCGACGCGAGGCAGTTTGATCTTGCGATAGATAAAAATTTGCAAAACTATCTCGCTAGTTTTCTGCGCGGCGATCAAAAGGTCGTGAGGCTCTACACCAAAGCCGACAAGCTCAATCAAAGCGAGCGCGCAAAGCTTTTGAGGCACGATCCGCAGGCTGTTTTGGTCTCTACGCTAAAGGGCGGTGGGCTGCAAAAAGCGCGCGAGATCATCGTGCGCGGGGCGTTTGGATTATGAAATTTCTAAATTTAAATACGTTAAATTTTGCGGCGCAGAATTTCAAAATAATTAAATTCAGCGGATATAAAATGCGCCGCCAAGATCGCGCAAAGATTAGGGAAAATTTTAGATGATACGGCTAAAAAAAGCGCGCCTTTGCGACATTTCGCGTATGCAGGAGCTCGTAAAAGAGGAGGTGCAAAACGGCGTGATCTTGCCTCTTGAAAGCGATGAGATAGCTGCCAATATCCGCTCATATGTGCTAGCGTTCGGCTGCGATTCTAAGGCGGATACGAGTTTTGATTCCAAGGAAAATTTGAGTTTCGATTCTAAAGAAAATTCCAATTTAAATTTAGCCAGGAATTCCGATTTAAATTTAGCACTCAATTCGGATTCAAATTTAGCGCGCAATTCGGATTTAAATTTAATCCAAAGCTCCGCCGCAAATTTTGCCAAAAATTCTACTGAAAATTCCGTCGAAAATGCTGCGGATAATTTTGTGCCGCAACTAGCTACGCCGCAAAGCGAAGCACAGGTCGTATCTGAGGCGAGCCGCGCGCAAGCGGGCAAAGAGCAAATTTTACGGAGCGAATATTCGCAAAGCGCGGGCGTTTTTCAGAACGATCTTTCGCAGCTTTGCGAATCGCAGTCCGCAAAAGATGCGGAAATTTTGGCGGGCTTTGCTTCGCTTAAAATTTTTAACGCCGATCTTGCCGAGGTGCGCTCACTCATCGTCGCTCCGCAGTTTCGCAGGCAGGGCATTGCCAGAGCTATCGTAAACGAGCTGCTAGGCGAGGCGAAATTTTACGGGCTAAAAAGCGTATTTACGCTCACCTATCAAAAGGAATTTTTCGAGCGGCTGGGTTTTACCGAAATCCCAAAGGACGAGCTGCCCGCGCAAAAAATTTGGGCCGATTGTATTAAATGCAAAAAGTTTCCGGTATGCAACGAAATCGCACTTATCTATACCTTATAGCGGATACGCTTTTTAGCGCAGGGGTTCTTTTCTACCTGCTTCTAAGTGCGGTGTATAGGGGGCTGCCG
>CAURFS010000105.1:0-6968 GCA_963523845.1 uncultured Campylobacter sp.
CATGCTGTAGCTAAGATAGCTCTGGATTAAATTTAACATCAATGTTTCTTCATCCTCAGGACTTTCAACCTCTACTTCCAATGTAGATGTTTTTAAAGCATCCTCACTAATCGCAGGCTCACCGATTGGCACCAACGTATTTACCCGCATCTCTTGGGTAATCATATTCAAATAGCCGTTATGGATAAGTATAACTTCGTCAGTTTTACCTTCGTTAAAATCCTTAACCGCGGCTTGCACGATTTCGTTAGCTTTCTCGGACGATGGAGATGAGCTCACGCCGATATATCGCTCCAAAAGCTCAATGCCTTGAAAATCAAAATACTCTATCCCCTTTTTGCCGACGGCACGAAGGCGAACCTTGATCTTTTTAGCTTTAAGCTCCTCGATCAAAGCTTTGATCTTTTTGATGGTATTGATATTAAAACCGCCGCAAAGTCCTTTATCTGCGGTGATAAACAGCAGATCAACCACCTTTACCTCTCGAGTGGTATCAAAAATTCTAAGTTTTTCGTCGTTGCCCGAATTATTGCCTACGTAATTTTTAACGCGCGCAGAAATTTCACCCAAGACCTCGTTAATCTTCACCGCATAAGCTCGCGAGCGCATCGCCGCTTCTTTAGTGTTTTTAAGCTTAACGTTGGAGACCAGCTTCATAGCTTTGGTAGTCTTCTCCGTATTTCTGACGCTTTTGATTTGAAGTTTTATATCCTTTAAATTTGCCATAATTTAGCCTTCTTAAGCGGCAAATGTCGCTTTAAAGTCATTTAGAGCCTTGATTAAATTTTCTTCCAAATCCTTCTCGATGGTCTTTTTGCTTCTGATCTCTTCAAAAATTTCAGGATATTTCGCCTCGATATATGGATATAGCTCAGCTTCAAATTTGCCAATTGAGCTCGTAGGCACGTCGTCTAAAAATCCGCGGCTTCCCGCAAAGATGATGACCACTTGATTTTCGACCGGAAGCGGCGAATAAGGAGGCTGTTTTAAAATTTCAACCATTCTTTGTCCGCGATCCAGCTGCTTACGGCTGCTCTCGTCCAAATCGCTCGCAAACTGCGCAAATGCCTGAAGCTCACGGTATTGAGCGAGATCTAGGCGCAAGGTTCCCGAGACCTTTTTGATCGCTTTAATCTGCGCAGAACCCCCGACGCGGCTAACCGAAAGACCTACGTTGATCGCAGGGCGAATTCCAGAGTTGAATAGACCCGATTCTAGGAAAATTTGACCGTCAGTGATAGAGATAACGTTTGTAGGGATATACGCCGAAACGTCGCCTGCCTGCGTCTCGATAATAGGAAGCGCCGTTAAGCTGCCTGCACCGAGTGTATCGCTTAGTTTGCTAGCGCGCTCAAGCAGGCGGGAGTGCAGGTAAAATACATCGCCAGGATACGCCTCACGTCCTGGCGGACGGCGCAAAATAAGCGACATCTCGCGATATGCGACCGCATGCTTGCTAAGATCATCGTAGATGATAAGCGCGTGGCGGGAGTTATCTCTGAAATACTCGCCCATGGTGCAGCCCGAATATGGCGCCAAGTATTGAAGCGCAGCCGCCTCGCTAGCACCCGCCGCAACTACGATCGTATAATCCATCGCGCCGTATTCTTCAAGCTTTTTAACGACTTGCGCGACGGTGGATTGTTTCTGTCCGATCGCTACATAGATGCAAACGACGTCTTGGCCCTTTTGATTGATGATGGTATCAACAGCAACGGTGGTTTTTCCTGTTTGGCGGTCGCCGATGATGAGCTCGCGCTGTCCGCGACCGATCGGCACTAGCGCATCGATCGCCTTAAGGCCGGTTTGAAGCGGCTCATGGACGGATTTACGAGCCATGATACCTTTGGCCTTTTCTTCGACAAATCTAGTATCGCTAGTCTCTATCGCGCCCTTGCCATCGATTGGCTCGCCTAGAGCGTTTACCACGCGACCGATTAATGCATCACCTACCGGAACGCGCAAAAGCTTACCCAGTCTTTTAACGCTACTACCTTCGTTAATACCGCTAGTATCGCCTAAAATAACGATGCCGACACTGCTCTCTTCTAAATTTAACGCAATACCACGAGCTCCGTTTTCGAATTCGACCATCTCGTTAGCCATTACGTTTTTTAAGCCGTAAACATTAGCAACACCGTCTGCGACCGAAACGACCTTGCCGGTTTCTTCGATATCAACGCTAAGATCGAAATTTTCGATTCGCTCTTTGATTATGCTACTGATTTCGTCTGCCTTAATTTTCGCACCCACGCTTTACTCCTTTAAATTGCTTTTAAAATATATTCGCTCATTTTTTGTTTCAATCTATCAACTGAAAAACTAATCTCAAATCCAAGATCCTCGACTTCGATCTTAATGCCTTCAAGCTCGCTTTTAACGGGTTGTAGGGTAATATCTGCATTAAATTTCTTTGAAATTTTAGCCTCTAGCTCTTTTATTTTCGCGGCGTCTATTTCGGTAGCGGAATAAATTTTACCTAAGTATTTATTATCCAGCGCCGCAATATTCTTGCGCAATTCCTCGACTATCTGAGGAATTAGCGCAATACGCCTATTTTTAGCTAGGAGTTTAATAAAATTTACGATTTTTTCGCTTGGATTTTTTATAAACGACGCAATAAGTTCCACTTTGGATTCCTCTTTTAGCGTCGGGGATTTTACAATATCTTGGAATTTTGGAATTCTAAATGCGCTCGCGACGCTCTCTAACGTCTGTAAAACAGAGCCTAGTTCATCTTTTTTGTAGCTCAGTATCAGGGCGTTTACATATCTTTTTGAGGTGTTATTTATCATCATCCGACCTTTTTCTCTACGATTTTAACCAGTTTGTCTTGACCGAATTTAATGTCATCCGATGCAAAAACGTCATCCAGTATCTCGCTTACGACCTCTTTTTTGATCTTGCGCGCCTCAAAGCTTTTCTGTTCGTCGAAAGATTTTTGCAAATTCGCAATCTCTTGCTCGGTCGCATTTTTTATCTTTTCGGCAGCGAATACGATCTCTTTTTTAGCGGTTTCGATTAAAGATGCGCCTTGAACCTTGGCATCTTGCAGATCTTTTTTAGCTTGCTCTTTGCGAGCTGCGGACTCTTTTAAAATCTTTTGATTAGCTTCAAGCCTAGATGCGATGCCGTTGATTCTACCTTGATATGCTGCTTTTGCGGGACCTTTTAAAAGATAAAACAAAATTCCGAAAAACAAAATGAAATTTATGCTTCGCCACAGCACGTCGTAGTCCTTGACTCCATCGTGCCCACCGCTTGCTAAAACAAACGCGGGAATTATAAATAAAAATAGATATTTTTTCATACTCAAAACCTCATACTTTAGCCACGGCAGTGCTTAGAGCATTTTTAAATTCCGGAATTTTGGCTTGCAAATCATTTTTTAGGTTGCGCTTTTGCTCATCCAAACCGCCTAAGAATTGATCAAAATCCTCCTCCATCGCGGCTTTTTTCTCGGCTATTTCTCTGGCGGCAGCCTGCTTCGCGCTATCCATCGCCTCTTGCTTTATTTTAACAGCCTGCAACTTCGCAGCATCCATGATTTTTACGATCTCTGCTTTATCGGCATCTGCATCCTGTGCATTTTTCATCGCATTTGCCTCATCTTCTTTAATGATAGCCTCTCTCTTTTCCATATGCAAAAGTAACGGTCTATAAAGCTTGATATTTAAGAAGTAAATCAAAGCTAAAAATACGACGATGGTCGTTATCATGGCGGTCAAACTTACGTCTAGCATCGCACCTCCTCCAGGTTAGTTTTAAACGAAATGCGTATTTTACAATATGAAAAATTAAAATACACTATAAAAAATCATCCGATTTTCTTTAAAAACTCGGAAATTTGTAAAATTTCGCTAAATTCGATCGAAATTTTACGCTCTTTGATGCTTATTTTACCAAATTGATCAAGCTTGGCCTTTAGCTTTAAAAGCTCAGGCTTGAAGCTTTGAAATTCCGCGCCAGGCTTTTTCTCTTTCGGAACGGTTTTATCTTTGAGCTTTTTGACTAAAGTTTCAGTATCTCTTACGCTTAGACGCTGTCCTAAAATGGTATTTAGCGCTAAAATTTGATCCTCTTTTTCAAGTCCAACCATTATCTTGGCGTGCCCTTGCGAAATTTTATCTGCGCTTATGGCGTCTTGCACTTCGGAGCATAAATTTAAAAGTCTTAGCGTGTTGGTAATCTGCGTGCGGGACTTTTTGATTATGTCGGCTAACTCCTCTTGCGTGATCCTGTATTCGCCGATAAGCTCCTTATAGGACTTAGCAAGCTCGATAGGATTTAGATCCTCGCGCTGGATATTTTCGATGAGGGCAAGCTCTCTTAAATTTTGAGATTTTATGTCCGCGACTACGGCTTTGATTTTACTCTCGCCCAAAAGCTTCGTCGCTCTTAGACGTCGCTCACCGGCGATCAGGACGTAAGAATCGTCCTTTTGAATAACGATGATAGGCTGAATAAGCCCGTGGCGGGCAATGCTTTCGCTCAGCTGCCTAAGTGCCTCCTCATCGAAGCTTTGACGCGGTTGATATGGATTTGGCTCGATTTTATCGACATCGATTTCGATAACTAAGCTATCGGCATTTCCGCTTTCTAGCTCCCTGTTATAAGAGCTTTCTACGTCATCTAAAATCGCACCGAGCCCGCGCCCGAGCGCTCTTTTTACCTTGCCCATTTTTGCTCCATTATGGATTTAGCGAGGTCTTGATAGGCGATGGAGCCGGCGGATTTTATATCGTATAAAACCACCGGCTTGCCAAAGCTTGGGCTTTCGGCTAGCTTAATATTGCGCGGGATGATGACTAGATCATCACTCTTGCCGATACGAAAGAGCTTATCATCAAAATACTCGCGTAAATTCGCGACCGTTTCTTTGGCTAGATTGTTTTGCAAACTATACATCGTAGGTAAAAATCCGCGAATTTTTAAATTTTTATTGAGCGTTTGCTTGACGACTTTTACGGTATTTAGGATCAGCGCGACGCCTTCAAGCGCGTAGAATTCGCACTGAATCGGAATGATGACGCTATCGCTTGCGACCAAGGCATTTACCGTAATGCTACCCAGCGTCGGCGGCGAATCGATGATGATGAAATCATATCTGTCCTTAACCTCGGAAATTTTATTTTTTAGCATTAGTTTGAAGTCTTTCTCTTCGCTTACTTCGCGCTCGAAGCCTACTAGACCGATATTTGACGGCACTAAATCCATAAACTCAAGTTCGGTCTTTTGGATCACTTCGGACATGCCCTTACGCCCCGTTAGGACGTGATAAATGTTAAATTCAAAGTCGCTGCGGTTAAAGCCAAGTCCGGTCGTAGCGTTCGCCTGAGGGTCTACGTCGATCAGTAGGACCCGTTTTTTCTTTATCGCTAGCGACGCAGCAAGATTAACCGCTGTGGTCGTCTTTCCGACGCCGCCTTTTTGATTGGCAATCGTAATTACTTCACTCATCTTAAAGCATAAACCCTTTCTTCGTTTATTATGATCGATCCGTCTTCGCAAAGTTTAGCCTGCGCGAGTGAAATTTTTTCGCCGCCTAGATGAACGCTAAATTTTTGCGATTTTTGGAATTGTAACGAAAAATTTCTAAAAATTTGCTTCCACGAGGTTTTATTTTCATATAGCGCAAAAAAGCCCTCTATAGCGTCTTTTGCGCTGATTTTTATATCTAAAATTCCCGCATATTCGGGCGCGCCGAGTAGGTTCATGCCGATGCCGCAGACGAGGGTATTTTTGATCTTATTCGTCATCGTTCCGCCGATTTTGCGCTCATCCACATAAAAATCGTTGGGCCATTTAAGCCAAAGCTGCGAGCCGAGCGATGCTAGAAGCTCCTGCATAATCATCGCAAAATATATGCTCGCCGACTGAGGCGGCACATCTGCGGGCATATCGCTCTGCGCGACACAGAACGAAAATGCGAGATTGCCGCTCGCGCTCTGCCAATCGTTACCTCGCGAGCCAATACCGGCGCTTTGGCGATTTGCGGCGATCGCAAAAGGCGGCGTTATCCTGCCTTCGCGCACGGCACCCACCAAAAACTCCTGCGTGGAGGGTATTTGCTCTACAAATTCTACTTGCAAAACCCACTCCTTGCGTAAGACGAAGGGCTCGCCTTGAAATATTGCAAGCGTTTAAATTCCGCGTAGCGATAGAATTTTGAGACAAGATAAAATTTAGCATGATTAAATTTTACGCTCTTGCTAAATTTTTCGGCAACGCGGATTTTCCCAGCAGCATTTTGATAAAATTTTAAAGCTTTGTCTCGCAAAAATTCTGCGGCATGATCATAGAATTTTAAATGGTGCGTGTTTGGTGCGACGCCGCAAGATCCGTAACCGCGGCGGCGAAATTTTAAGCTCCTGTGAGCGTAAAATTTTAGAGCATAGAAGCGAAGTTTTAAAATTTTATAAAGCCTTGATTTTGGAGCTTTGCTTCGAAATTCCGCGCAACAAAATTTTACTTCACGATTGCGGCGATATCCAAGGCAGAATTTCGCCGCGACGCCAAAAGCGCGGCGCAAATAAAATTCCCGCGTAGCATCAAAAGAGCGACACAAAACGCGAGAATTTAAAATCCCGCTTAGCATAGCAGATCGCCGATCTTTAGCCGCTTGCCGTTTAGATACGCGCTAGCGTCCACGGGCTTTTTGCCGGGCTCTTGCACCTTTGTGATCTTGACCGCGCCCTCGCCGCAAGAAACGCAAAAACTGGGCTTATCAACGTGCAGAATTTCGCCTGCGCGCTGAAATTTACGCCCGCAGGATTCGCGCATGATCTCTAAATCCAAAATTTTTAACCCGCTAGCTAGATAGATCCCCGGCCAGGGCGTCAGCGCGCGAAATTTATTATAAATCTGCTCCGCGCTTTGTTCAAAGCTAAAAAGTCCGTCGGATTTGATTATTTTTTTGCAGTGCGTGGCCTGCGCGCCTTCTTGCTTGAGCGGCGTTAAATTTGCAA
>CAURFS010000106.1:0-6948 GCA_963523845.1 uncultured Campylobacter sp.
GATATGAGCAGGCAATTTTTTTCACTGATGCCTAATAGAATTTACTCGATTATGGAAAATCAGCTGCTAATTTCGGTGCCGCTTTTTATTTTGATGGGTATGATTTTGCAAAAGACTCGCCTTGCGGAGCGTTTATTAGAGTCGATGGCATTTTTATTCGGCGGCGTACGAGGCGGCGTGGCGATCAGCACCGTTTTGGTGGGCGCATTACTTGCGGCTACGACGGGCATCGTGGGCGCGACTGTCATCGCTATGGGCGTCATCAGTCTACCCGTGATGATGAAATACGGCTACGATAAGCCGCTGGCTACCGGCACTATCGCTGCTGCGGGCACGCTTGGGCAGATTATTCCGCCTTCGATCGTGCTGATTATTTTAGGCGATATACTTTCGGTCTCTGTGGGTGATCTTTTCTCTGCAGCAGTTATTCCTGGACTCGTGTTAGTGGGTTTTTACGTGATTTATATTGCGATTATTTCATATATTTGCAAAGATTATGCTCCGCCTGTTCCGCCGCTAGAGGGGCTTAGCAAATCAAAGCAAATTTTTATCGCGCTTAAAAACGTCGTGCCGGTGCTCGTGCTGATTTTGCTCGTCTTGGGATCTATTTTTGCGGGCATAGCTACGCCTACGGAGAGCTCGTCGGTAGGCTGCTTGGGTGCGATAGCGCTAGCTGTTTTATATCGCACGTTTTCGTTTAGGCTGATCTATGACGCGCTAAAAAATACCGCTAAAATTTCAGGTATGGTTTTTATGATTTTGATGGGCGCCACGGCATTTTCGATGATTTTTTCTTACACGGGCGGAGATGAGGTCGTAAAAAATTTTATGGAAAATCTGCCTGGTCAAGCATGGGGATTTATCGCGCTTACGATGGTAGTTATCATAGTGCTTGGATTTTTTCTAGATTATGTCGAAATTTCATATATCATTTTACCGATACTTTTGCCGATAGTAGAGTCTTTGCATATCAATCCCGTGTGGTTTGCGATCTTAATCGCTGTAAATTTACAAACATCGTTTATGACGCCGCCATTTGGATTTTCGATATTTTTCTTAAAGGGCGTGACGCCGCCGCAAATCCACACCACGGATATTTACAAGGGCGTGCTACCTTTTATTTTATTGCAAATTCTAGTGCTATTAACGCTCGCAATCTTTCCGGGGGTTTTTGGTTTAAAAGCTTTTTTAGGCTAGAAATATTAAAATTCACGCTAAATTTAACCTAGGAGCTAAAAATGGCTAAAAAGCTTATCGACGTTATGGATACGACCTTCCGCGACGGGTTTCAGTCGGTTTTTGGCGCGCGCGTGGCGATGGCGGACTTTTTGCCTGCCGTTAGCGCGGCCAAAGACGCGGGCATCACGCACTTTGAGTTCGGCGGCGGCGCGCGGTTTCAGAGCCTGTATTTTTACCTAAACGAAGACGCCTTTGAGATGATGGATAAATTTAGAAGCATCGTGGGGCCTGAGGCGAACCTGCAGACCCTTAGCCGCGGTGTAAATACCGTCACGCTCGATACCGGCAGCCGCGAGATCATCGATCTGCACGCCAAACTTTTTGCTAAACACGGCACGACGACGATTCGAAATTTCGACGCGTTAAACGACGTGGAAAATTTAAAATTTAGCGGCGAATGCATCCATCGTCACGGTCTTAAACACGAAGTCGTGGTTACGATGATGGATCTGCCGCCGGGATGCAGCGGTGCGCACGACGCAGCGTTTTATGAGAGAATTCTGCGTCAAATTTTAGACGCGCAGATTCCGTTCGACAGCATCTGCTTCAAAGACGCAAGCGGCACCAGCAGCCCGCAGAAGGTCTATGAGACGATCAAGCGCGCGCGTAAAATTTTAGGCGACGGGGTGCATATCCGCCTGCATACTCACGAGACGGCGGGCGTTAGCGTCGCATGCTATCAGGCTGCGCTCGTTGCGGGCGTAGACGGCATCGATCTTGCCGCGCATCCCGTAAGCGGCGGCACCAGCCAGCCGGACATCCTTACGCTGCTGCACGCGACGAAGGGGCAGAATTTCGACCTGGGGCTAGATGCAGAGAAAATTTTAAAATACGAAGAGGTTTTGGGCGAGTGCTTGAAGGATTACTTCATGCCGCCAGAAGCTACGCAGGTAAGCCCACTCATTCCGTTTAGCCCGATGCCTGGAGGCGCGCTTACCGCAAACACTCAGATGATGCGCGATAATAAAATCTTAGACAAATTCCCAGCCGTCATCAAGGCTATGCGCGAAGTCGTCGAAAAGGGCGGCTTCGGCACGAGCGTGACGCCGGTTAGCCAGTTTTATTTCCAGCAGGCGTTTAACAACGTAATGTTCGGCCCGTGGAAAAAGATCGCCGAGGGCTACGGCAAGATGGTGCTAGGCTATTTCGGCAAAACGCCCGTTAAGCCGGATGAAGGCGTGATTAAGATGGCGGCGGAGCAGCTGGGCTTAGAGCCTACGACCAAACACGCCGTAGATATCGCTGATGCCGACGAGAGCAAGAGCGTCGCGTATGCGCAGAAGATTCTACGCGAGCAGGGCATCGAGCCTAGCGAGGAGAACATATTTATCGCGCTTGCGTGCAAAGAAAAGGGTATCGCGTTTTTAAAAGGCGAGGGCAAGGTGATGAGCCGCAAAAAAGAGGACGTAGCACCCGCCGCAAGTCATCAAAGCGGTATTTCTAAAAATGGCAAATTTGACGTTAAGATTAACGGCAAAATTTACAACGTAGAATTTGCCGGACAAAACGTGCTCGTAAACGGCGATCGATACGACGTCAGCTTCGATACCTCGGCGCCCGCAAAGCCGCAGCCGCAAGGCTTCGCCGGCGAGCAGCCCACTGCTGACGCGCGAGGTGGTACGGACGATAACGATATAAAAGCGACGCTTCCTAGCAACGTATTTAAAATTTTAATAAAGGAAGGCGACGCTGTTAAGGCGGGACAGAATGTCATCGTTCTTGAAGCGATGAAGATGGAGATAAATATCGAAAGCCCGCGTGACGGCATAATCGATAAAATTTTAGTTGCTCAAGGCGATACGGTCGATGCCGATCAGGTGCTCGCGATTTTAAGATAAGCTCTAAAATTTAGGCGGGCGCTTCCGCCTAAATTTCATGGCGATCATCCTCGGTGCTTAAGCGAGCTCACCTAAATTTTAAGCTATAATAGCGCAATCTTTTATCAAAATTTAATTTAAAAAGGACGCAAAATGACAACTCCGAACGATCTGGATAAACTAGGTCTTAAAAATATCAAAAAAATCAACTACAACTTAAGCTACGACGAGCTTTTCGAGCTTGAAAAGGCGATGAATGAAGGGCGCGTATCAAGCAACGGCACTTTTATGGTGGATACCGGCATCTTTACGGGTCGCAGCCCCAAGGATAAATACTTCGTAAAACAAGATCCGAGCCAAAAATACATCGCCTGGGGCAAGATAAATCAGCCTATCTCAAAAGAGCTTTTCGATAAACTTTTAGCCAAAGCTAAAGCTCAGCTAAGCGGCAAGGAAATCTTTATCCAAGACGCCTATTGCGGCGCCAGCAAATCCAGCCGTAAAAACGTGCGCTTCGTAACTGAAGTCGCGTGGCAAGCGCATTTTGTTAAAAATATGTTCATCCGCCCAAGCGAGAGCGAGCTTGCGGAATTTCATCCCGATTTCGTCGTTTACAACGCGTGCAAATGCAAAAACGAAGATTACGCGAGCGACGGGCTGCACTCCGACGTTTTCGTTATATTTAATGTCGAGGAAAACGTCGCCGTTATCGGCGGTACGTGGTACGGCGGCGAGATGAAAAAGGGAATTTTTTCTATGATGAACTACTGGCTACCGCTTGAGGGCAAGCTAAGCATGCACTGCTCGGCAAACGTGGGCAAGGACGGTGATACGGCGCTATTTTTCGGTCTAAGCGGCACGGGCAAAACGACGCTCTCTACAGATCCAAACCGCAAGCTAATCGGCGACGACGAACACGGCTGGGATGACGAGGGGATATTTAACTTCGAGGGCGGCTGCTACGCGAAATGTATAAATTTGGACCCGAGCAGCGAGCCTGAAATTTACGCCGCGATCAAACGCGACGCGCTGCTTGAAAACGTGGTCGCCAACGAGGCCGGCGTCGTGGATTACAAAGACGGCAGCAAGACCGAAAACACCCGCGTCAGCTACCCTATCTATCATATCGATAACTACGAGCCAAGCTCTGCGGGCGGCCATCCGAAAAACATTATCTTTCTAACAGCCGACGCATTCGGCGTTTTGCCTCCGGTCGCAAAGCTAACCAAAGAGCAGGCGATGTATTATTTCCTAAGCGGCTATACGGCCAAAGTCGCAGGCACCGAGCGCGGTATCACAGAGCCCGTGGCAACCTTTAGCGCGTGCTTTGGCGAGCCGTTTATGCCGCTACACCCGACCGTCTACGCCAAGCTGCTGGGCGAAAAGATCGACAAGCATAATGTTAGCGTCTATCTCGTAAACACCGGCTGGAGCGGCGGTGCGTACGGCGTAGGCAAGCGAATGAGCATCAAAGCCACTCGCGCATGCATAAACGCGATCCTGGACGGCAGCATCAAAAAATGCGAATTTGAAAATTTCGAGAAATTTAACCTCGCGATCCCAAAAGAGCTCGCAGGCGTCGAGACGAAGCTGCTAAATCCTATTAATACGTGGACGCATCCTGCGGAATATAATATAACGCGCGATAAGCTAGCAAAGATGTTTGAAGAGAATTTTAAACGCTACGAGGACGTAAAAGAAGGGGTCGAGTTTGCTAAAGCGGGCCCTACGGCTTAGGCTCCTGGGTCTTGGGGCGATTTGCGCGCTTTTTGCCGCATGCGAAAACACCCCTTCAAATTTAAAACAGCCGCTCGTTGCGATGAGCGGCTTTTCCTTTTACGACGATCCGCTAAGCTACATCAACAATGTGCGTGCAAAATCGGGGCTAAATCAGCTTTCGCAGAATGAAATTTTAAATACCTCCGCGCTTAATCACGCAAAATATGTCGTCGCAAACGAGGCGATGTCGCACGACGAGAGCCCGGGCAAGCCGAATTTTACGGGCGAAAATCCGTCAAAGCGCGCTTTTTATGCAGGCTATAATGCTGTAGTACGAGAAAATTTATCCTATAACTCAAGCGATCTAAAAAGCGCGATCGACGGGCTACTTAGCGCGATTTACCATAGATTTGCATTTTTGGATTTTGCCTCGGATGAGATCGGCATCGGCTATTTTGAGCACGGCAAAAAAAGTAGCTACGTTTTTGAGATGGGAAATTCGCGCCTAAACGCCTTTTGCTCGCGGAATTTAAACGACGAAGGAAGCGGCAAATTTCTACTGGGGATGTGTAAAAACGAAACGCTACGGATGAGGGAGGATAAGTTCAAAAGCGCCACTGCGCTAAATTCGCGCCCTTACGTCTACTACCCGAACGACGAGCCCGCGCTTGCGTTTTTCAGCAACGAAATTCCAGACCCCATGCCCGAGTGCAAAATCACCGCAAACCCCGTAAGCGTGGAATTTAATGCCGAGGGACCGCCCGTAGCGATGAAAAGTTTTAAAATTTACGAAGGCGGCAGAGAGCTTCAAAACGTTAAAATTTTAGACAAAAACTCCGATCCTAACGCCATTTTAAGCGATAGGCAGTTCGTGCTTTTCAGCAGAGATGTTTTTAAATTTGACGCCAAATACGGCGCGGAGTTTAATTACGAGCAGGACGGGAAGCAAAAAACGCTGCGGTGGGAGTTTATCACGCAGGCGCCTAAATTTAGATACTTCGTCGTGCAAGGCGGAGAAAATCTGAGCGTGAAAAACGGCGCGTTTTACGATATATTCGTAGCCCCGAAAGACTGCAACGATTTGATGAAAAGCTACAAAACCAGCTACTCCTTTATGGATAAGCCCGAGATTTCAAGCCCCGCGGCGAATATGTTGCGCGTAAAGCTAAACGGCGCAAAGGGCGCGAAGCTTGAAATTTCGACAGACAACGGCGCGATAATAAATCTGTATTTAAGCGACGACTCCAAAAGCTACGGCGGCATGGGTAAAATTTATGCCGCAATCGCGGTGGTTTTGGCGGCGATCATTTTGTTTTATCTTTTGGCAAGAAGAAGAGGGCGATAGATGCGAAACCTATTTTTGCGACCTCCGCTTTTGTCTGCGCGCACAGGAGCGCATAATGCTCATACGGCGTGAAATTTAATGCAGAGCTCGGCTTTTAAATTTTAAATCTCGTCCCCATTTATCTCATCCGCAAGTTTTAAAATTATAGCCTGCACCGCATCAGGGGCGTAGATATCCACCCACTCTATCCCGCCCCCAGCGCTAAAAAGCACGGCGATCTGCCCCTCGCTCATCGCGCGCTTAGCAAGCTTGGTCGCCGCGGGGCTGTTACCCATATTTGGCGTTTCGTCTATGCTTATCTCGGCGCAACGGCGTAAAATAGGCGCTAAATCAAACTCTCCCTCGAGCAAAATAATAACCGAGTCGCGCCTAAAACTGCAAGCGTTCCAAAAGATCTCGGCGCCGTTTACGCATTCGCGCGCTAGATCGAGGCGAAATTTACCCCGCTCGCGCACGAGAAAACTAAACTCGCTCAGGCTTAGCGGATGCTCCATGCTACCAAAAGCCCCTACGATACTATCTTTGCGCCCGTTATAGACGTAGGCGGCGAGCGCGTTTTTTAGCAGCGGCGCGATGATCTGATCGTGCGCGCTCGTGTGATCATCGTCTCTGATGCGCCCTGCGATCTTTACTAAAAATGGTTTGAAATAATCCATAAATGCTCCTTAAGCTTAAATTTCATCCAAAACGCGCTAAACGCCTCGCCGTACTTTCGGGCAAAAAAGCTTACCGGCTTTGCTCGTTAGCCAAAAATCGCATCAAAAAGATCGCTTGGCAGCCTTTTCGTGCCTAAAAACTCGTTGGCTTTATGAAAATGTAAATAAACGC
>CAURFS010000107.1:0-6934 GCA_963523845.1 uncultured Campylobacter sp.
CCTCAATGCGTTGTAGGCGTTGTCCGAACCGTTATACGGCTGATTTGCCAGGATCAGTAGGATTTTCATTTTGCACCCCTTCGTTTAAAATTTTATTGAAAAGAATTTTATATTAAAGCGAGTTTGCATTACCTTAAATTTGAGCTTACGGACCCGAATGGTTAAATTTAGTCTTTATAAATTTAATTTTTATCGCGACGAGCTTCATTTATTGCTTCGCTAAGGCTTTTTAGTAGCTCGTCCGTGGCCTCCGTCTTATCGCGCGCGCCGCGATTTTTGCCGTTTGAGGCGCCGGCTCCCGCCCCGCTTACGCAGTCTTGCACGAAATACCACCAAAAATACCCGCCCACGTAGTTTTTCACGTAGCGCGGCATCGTATAATACCGCCTCATCATCGCCTTCTTGCTCGCCTGCGTGGCGTCCGCCGCCGTGTTTCCACACTCGCCGATGCCAAGCTTTGAAGTAGGGAAGGTGCTTTGCAGATTGGTAAAAATTTCGCTCCAATCAGGCGCAAAGCCCTCGTTATCGTCCTCGTAGTAGCTTACGAAAAGATAATCCAGCCCATCTTTCATATCCTGCGGTACGAATTTTCGCAGCCACTCGCCCATTTCTATTTTTTGTACTCCGCTCGGCGTATAATACGCAGTAAGCGCCGTCTTAGCGCCATTTTTGTGGATGAGCTCGAATGCCGCGATCATCTTGGCGGCGATGAAATTCGCATCGCCCCCGAGCCAGCCCTCGCCGTTTATTTCGTTGCCGATCTCCCATATCGTGACGTAGGGCGCGAGCGCGGCGAAGGCGTCCGCGAACCTCTTTTCGTAGCTTTTCACGCTTTTGTACGAGCTCATCTCGTAGGAGTCCACGGGGCAGGCCATCACGTACGAAACCTCGCTAAGTCGCCTAAAAAGAGGCTCGTACTCGCGCGGAGCGATATCTTTTGACATCACGACGCGCACGGTGGGCTTTACGGGTAGGGCTTGCAGGGCGCGCACGATGCTCTGCAGCTTCGCGCCCGAGGCGTCTTGCGCATCCTCATACCAGCCGTCGTCGATCGTAACGCCCCAGATGAAGTCAGATTTAGAATTTTGCTTTGAAATTTTATTTGGATTTTCGCCGTAAAGTACGCCGCAAAACAGCGCTCCACAAAACAGCGCGAGAAATATGTGTTTGAAATAGACCACGGCTTGCTCCTTGATTTTAAATTTTAAAAATTTAGCTCTTTGCTGGTCTTTTCACAACCGATCAAGCAATCAAAATTTATCTCTTGCCTCTAAGATCATAAGAATAATACGAACGAGAAAAACCCTCTACGCTGAATATAGCAAAAGCGTTAAGCGCAAGAGCCGCTAAGCTGAGCAGCACCGCAGCAGGCAGCGAAAAACGCGCCAAAAACGCATTTGCAATAGCTGCAAGTACAAGCGCGATAAAGCAATATGAAAATATCGCAACTCCGCTAGTGTCGGTAAGCTCCTGATAAAATCTATAAAAAAACAGAAACGATGCGATGAATCCCAATGCAAGCAGTATTTGAGCGATGATGCCGCCCGCTAAAAATATAAATAACAATACGCCTATAAATATCGCCGCAAAGGCAATGGCTACGTTGCGCAAAAGGCTGCGGCTTACGGTAAGTTTAGAGATATTATAAATGCTAAAGATAAAAAGCACGAATGCCGCTGCGCTTAGTAATACCCCTAATCCGCCGTAAATTCCTAATAGCAATAGTACCAGTTCGGCTATAGCTTTTAAGGCGCAGGCTGCGATGAAGGTGTATTTGATGAGTGCTACTTCTTTTTCTTGCGGGTTTGAGGGTTGCTGGTCTTGAGTGTGCAGGTAGTCGTTTAAATCCATATTCGCTCCTTGAAATTTATGCAAAAGTATATCTAAAAAACGGATAGGTAAAGATAAATTTCAAAATTTAACGGCTCACAAGCGGATATGTCGTATAAAGCAGGCACCGCACAAAGGCGGGTAAATTTAATTAGGTAAATTTTAAAATTTAGATCGGAATTCCGGCGTCGACTGAACGGATAAAATTTTAAACGGGCTGTAAATTTAAAAAAGATGTGAGATAAAATTTCGCGCAGATCTGCAAATTTAAAATCCGCAAATCCGCGCAAACTGCTACAAGCGGGACTCGTAGCGACGTAGCGTGTAAAGACGTTTAAGCATCTTTTTGCGAGCTGAAATTTTTTGCTTTTTGCGGACTTCCGTCATCGGCTCAAAAAATCGTCTCGCGCGAACCTCAGTAACGACTAGGTTACGATCGGTCTGCTTCTTAAAGCGTCTGTAAGCTTCGTCAAATGATTCGTTCGGATATACCTTTACTCCAGGCACTTTCCTCACCGCCTTTCAAAAAAATGAATCGTGAGTTTAGCGAAAAATTCCTTAAATTTGCTTTTGAAGCGCTTTTTTATACTTCCACACGCTTTTGTTGTTGCGAGTATCTATCATCGAAAGCTCTAAAAGTAAGCTTTCGCTTGCTTGCGCGGTAGAATTTTTAGCTGCATAATTTAAGCTTTTTGATTTTTTAGATCCTGCCTTACCATCGTTTGCCGCAGCGGGGCTTTGCGGTAAAATTTTACCTACCAAGATGTAATCCGGCGCGTAGATCGAGCCGCTTTCTACGGCGTGATAGCCACGGCTTACGCCATCGTTGCTAAATACGAGTTCATCTTTACTTGGGGCGTCTGTGACGACCGCTCTGCCTGAATGCAGCAGCGAAATTCTAATTTTTTTGCTTAAAAATTCCGCATCCACGCCGTGCGCGTTCGTCCCGTCCAGTGGCTCGATACCGACGACGCTGAACCTGCCACCTTTTTTTCCGACGATACGCTTTGAGAGTAGATCGGCGATGCTTTCGCCTGCGATGCGCTCCAGATACGCGTTTGGATATCCTGCGTGGTCGATGCCTCCTGCAAGTGCCGAATTATCCGTGCTTTTAGAGCCTTTAAGCGCAGCGCAGCCCGCTAAAAAGGCACACAGCAAGATCACGAAAAAACTTATTTTAAAATTTTTCATAGCATTTCCAAATTTTATAAAATAAACTCCGCGATTATAGCGAGATTTGGTTAAATTTCGTTTTTTATAAGCAAAATTTGTAACGGATATTCCGCTCGTTCCTTTAATTTTGAGTTAAAGATTCCTTGATATACTTTCTGCCAATTTATTCAGAAAATTCTCGGGGTGCTTATGAAAAAAATCATTAAAAGAGACGGAAGTTTTCAAGAATTTCAATCCTACAAAATAAAAGATGCTATCAAAAAAGCCTACAAAAGCGCGGGTAGTGAGTTTGACGAAAAAGTCTTCGATAACGTAATGGGCGCGATCGTTTTCAAGGATAAACTAAGCGTCGAAGATATTCAGGATCTCATCGAGAAAAAACTCTTTGAAGCGGGCGATTTCGACGTTCTAAAGAGCTTTATGATCTACCGCCACACGCATAAGATGCAGCGCGAGCACATTTTGGGGCTTGAGGAGGATACGACCTATATCAACTGCACCCAGACGGTCAATGAATATATCAGCAAGCAGGATTGGCGAATTTTAGCAAATTCCAATACCAGCTACTCAAACGCAGGCCTTATCAATAATACCGCCGGCAAGGTCATCGCAAACTACTGGCTAGATAAAATTTACTCTCGCGAGGAGGGCGCGGCGCACCGAAACGGCGACTATCATATCCACGATCTGGACTGCCTTACGGCGTATTGCGCGGGCTGGAGCTTGCGTGTGCTTCTAAACGAGGGCTTTAACGGCGTGCGCGGCAGGGTCGAGAGCAAGGCGCCGAAGCATTTCCGCGAAGCGCTGTATCAGATGGCGAATTTCCTTGGAATTTTACAGAGCGAATGGGCGGGCGCACAGGCGTTTAGTAGCTTTGATACATATCTGGCGCCATACGTTTTCCGCGATAAATTAAGCGACGATGAGGTCAAAAAGGCGATCACGAGCTTTGTGTTTAACCTAAACGTCCCGGCGCGCTGGGGGCAGAGCCCGTTTACCAACGTCACCATCGATATGACCTGCCCGGATGATCTAAAAACGCAGATCCCTACGCATAATAACGAACATCTATTTAAAAATTTGCGCGACGAGGAGCTTTTGGCCGAGGCTAAAAGGCGCGGCAAGGACTCGCTCGAGGCTTTGACTTACGGCGATTTCGAGCCCGAGATGAACCGCATCGTGATCGCATTTTATGAGGTTTTAACGACGGGCGATAAGTGCGGCCAGCCGTTTACCTTCCCGATTCCTACGGTAAATTTAACAGAGGAGTTTGATTGGGATACGCCTGCGGCCGACGCGGTTTTTGAAAACACCGCCAAGGTGGGCTCGAGCTATTTTCAAAATTTTATCGGCTCGCAATATATCACGAACGAAAAGGGCGAGCGCGTACCCAATCCAAAGGCGTATAAGCCTGGCGCCGTACGCTCGATGTGCTGCCGCTTGCAGCTCGATCTACGTGAGCTTCTTAAGCGCGGCGGAGGACTTTTCGGAAGCGCGGAGATGACGGGAAGCATCGGCGTCGTAACGATAAATTTAGCCCGCCTAGGCTATCTGTATAAAAATAACGAAGAGGCGCTGTATGCGAGGCTGGATGAGCTTTTAGAGCTTGCAAAATCGACGCTTGAGAAGAAGCGAAAATTCGTAACCGAGATGTTTGAGCGCGGTTTGTATCCATACACGAAGCGCTATCTGCCGGGCTTTAATAACCATTTTAGTACTATTGGCATTAACGGCGCAAACGAGATGATCCGAAATTTTAGCGGAAATAAAGAGGATATTACGACGGAATTCGGACGTAAATTTGCCCTTAAAATGGTTGAGTATCTGCGCGAGAAGATCCGCTCGTTTCAGGAGCAGACGGGCAATCTATACAATCTCGAAGCCACGCCTGCCGAGGGAACTACGTATCGTTTCGCCAAAGAGGATAAGAAGCGCTACGCAGATATCATTCAGGCGGGATTTGATAAAAACATATATTACACCAACTCTACGCAGCTTCCGGCAAATTTCGGAAGCGATCCGTTTGAGGCGCTGGCGATGCAAGATGAGCTGCAAAGCTCCTATACCGGCGGTACGGTACTGCATCTGTATATGAAGGAGCGCATCAGCTCGGCTCAGGCGTGCAAACAGCTCGTAAAGAGCGTAGTGCAAAACTACAAGCTTCCTTATATCACGATCACGCCGATTTTTAGCGTCTGCCATAAGCACGGCTACATCAGCGGCGAGCATGAATACTGCCCGAAATGCGACGAGGAGCTGCTGGCGGAATACAAAGCCAAGCAGAGCAAGGGCGCCTAAATAGCGATTTAAATTTTAATCTTAATGAAAGGATGGAGAATGGAAGTTCCAAAAGAGTTAGAAGCAAAACGCACAAAATGCGTCGTTTACACAAGAGTAATGGG
This sequence comes from uncultured Campylobacter sp., assembly GCA_963523845.1. GTDB lineage: Bacteria > Campylobacterota > Campylobacteria > Campylobacterales > Campylobacteraceae > Campylobacter_B. Next base: position 5,406 of record CAURFS010000107.1, read on the forward strand.
CTATTTGCGCCCGGTAGAGAGCTTTAATATCGGAAAGAAGGGCGAACACAAAGAGCGCGTCTTTTTTGAAGAGAAAAAAGACAAAAAGCAGATCGCCTAGTCGCCGCTACCGGCCAAATGCAACAAACGCATACGAAGCCGCCGCAAGCCTTAAACCTGCGTAACGCACAGATTTACGAGATCACGCCGTTTACGATGCTTGATTTTGCCGATCACATCGCCGCGATCGCGTGGTTTTGCGGCTGCAATATGCGCTGCATCTACTGCTACAACCCACAAATCGTTACTTCACGGGGTAAAATTTCAAACGAAGAGTTTCTGCGCTTTTTGGATGCGCGCGCGGGCAAGCTTCAGGGCATCGTATTTAGCGGCGGCGAATGCACCTGTGCGAGCGATTTTATCCCGCTGGCGCACGAAGTTAAGCGGCGCGGCTTTTTGCTCAAGGTTGACACCAACGGCTCAAATCCGCAAAAGATCGAAGAGGCGCTAAGCTTGGGGCTGATCGATTATATCGCGCTTGATTTTAAGGCGCCACGGTGGGATTTTGAGCTCATCACGAAATCAAGCTTATACGATAAATTTTTGCAAACTCTTAGACTTTTGCTGCGGCAAAATTTTAAATTTGAGGTGCGCACGACCGTGCATGCCGATTTTTTAAACGAAGCAAAGATCGAGCAGATGGCGCAAATTCTATACAGCGAGGGCTACCGCGGCGTCTATTATCTGCAAAACTTCCTGCCTACAGGCGATAATTTCGGTAATTTAAGCGCGCCGCTTGCGAGCTTTGATCCGAGCAAAATCCGCACCGATCTAAAGATAGAGCTTCGAAATTTTGATTAAATTTACGCCGCCGCGCGCGTCTTGCCGCGATGAACGCGATGAAATTTTTCTAGCGCGCATTGTCCGGCGTATATTGTGCTTGATAAAATTTCGCCTTACGGGAAGCTTTAAAATTTATCTTGCCGCCGCTTGCTATGTTTAAATTTCGCTCCGCTTGCGGCGTAAAATTCTATTTTACCGAGTGCTTTAAATTTTATACCGCGTAAATTTAACTTCGCGTCAAATTTCACGCCGTGCAGGCAGGCCGCTCCAAAACAAAAGGTAAATTTAGCTTGCTTTGGCTAAAATACGCCGAAATTTTTAAAAAGGCAAAAAATGGATAGGAAAAAAATCTACAACCCCTTCTCCGACGAGACGCTTACCGATCGCAAGGTCTTCGGCGGCAATCCGCAGGGAATTTTAAATTTTACCAAGGCGAAATATCAATGGGCACTGAAGCTTTGGGATCTGATTGAGGCCAATACCTGGTTTCCTAAAGAGGTCGATACCACCGATGACGTGCGCGATTATAACTTCAATCTCACAAGCGCCGAGAAGCGGATGTACGATCTCGTGTGGAGCCAGTTGATATCGATGGATAGCTTTCAGACCAACAATCTCGCCGATAATATCAACCCCTACATCACGGCTCCGGAGATCAACGCCGTGCTCGCTCGCCAAGCCTACGAGGAGGCCAATCACAGCAAATC
>CAURFS010000108.1:0-6914 GCA_963523845.1 uncultured Campylobacter sp.
CCGTCACGCCGCTTGCATCGCCCTTGATCTGCTCTACGAGCGCGTTTGTGATGAGCTCGATATTTTCACTTTCGCGCACCTTTTGCACGGTCGAAGGCGCAGCGCGAAACTCATCGCGACGGTGAATCAGATAGACTTTAGAGCAAATTTTAGCTAGATACAGCGACTCCTCTAGCGCCGTGTCGCCGCCGCCGAGGACAGCAACCTCTTTGCCCTTATAAAAAAACCCGTCGCAGGTCGCGCAGGTACTGACGCCGCGACCGAAGAACTCATCCTCGCCCTCGATCCCCGCGCGGCGCGGAGTAGAGCCCGTAGCGACGATAACGGCGCGCGCGCGACGCGTTTGATCGCCCTCGAGATAGATCGTAAAATTTCCGTCGCCGTCTTTTGAGACGCGCAGCACGCGTACCATCTCATGCTTCAGCCCGAAGCGGAAGCACTGTTCCTGCCAAGGCGCCATAAAGCTCATCCCGTCGGTTACCGCGGCGACGCCCGGATAGTTTTCCATCTCTGAGCTTGAGGTGATCTGCCCGCCGGGCATACCCATCTCAAACATCACGACGTCCTTTAAACCGCCTCTTGTAGCATAAAGCCCCGCCGCTAGCCCCGCAGGACCGCCGCCGATAATTGCTAAATCTAACATTTTTTCTCCTTAATTATTTTATTAAGTAAAACCGCGGGCGTTAAATCTACGAATTTAATTAATAAAACGATGAGTGAGAGAAGAAAGGGCGAAGCCGCCCTTTGAAATTTACAGAAGCGAGTTTAGCTTGTCGGCTATGATCTGCTTGGATTGCGCGCCGATGAGCTGAGCTTTTAGCTCGCCGTCTTTGAAAAATAGTATCGTTGGGATCGAGCGAACGCCGAACTGCACCGCAAGATCCTGCGCTTCGTCGGTATTTACTTTGCAAATTTTAGCCTTACCCTCGTAGTCGTTCGCAAGCTCCTCGATGATCGGGGCGATCATACGGCACGGTCCGCACCAAGGCGCCCAGAAATCGACTAGCGCGACACCCTCTTTAGTAACATCGAAATTCTCCGAAGTAAGCTCTATATACTTTCCCATAATGTTCTCCTTGTGTTAAAATTCTGCGGATTATAATTCATTATCTTAAATAAATAATAAAAATTCTAATTTAAAAAGATATGTTGGCGATAAATTTTATCTGCTTTGGATAAACTTCCACGACGTCGATTTGCCACGGCTCGTCCGTATCGCAGCTCATCAGATAAAATTCCGCCGCCTTTAAAATTTTAGCCATCTTAGCGCCCGTCACGCGCTCTACGGCGTCATAATCGCCGCTCGTGGCCTTTACTTCTACGAAATGCAAAATACCGCCTTTACGCGCGATTATGTCGATCTCGCCGAAGCGGCAGCGGAAATTTCGCTTTAAAATTTCAAACCCTTCGCCGCGTAAAAATTCTGCCGCACGGTCCTCGCAAGCAAAGCCGAAAATGTATTCCTTTAAGCTCAACTTAGCTTTCGATCCTGATCATAAAAGGCTTCTGCGTGATGAAATTTTCGCCACTAATCACGCTTATTGCGCGCTTGATATCCTTCTCGCAGCACGTATGCGTCGTGAAAAACAGCGTCACTTCCTCGTCCGTTTTGAGCTTAGGCTTTTGCAAAAAGCTGTCGATCGAAAGATCGTTTAAACTCATAATGTTCGTAAGCTTCGCGAGCACGCCCTTTTCGTCGCGCACGCGCAGCCTGAAATAGTACTTCGTGCGGATCTGCTCGCTAGGCAAAATTTGCATAAAATTTTCGCTCGGCAAAATTTTATATCCCAGCATCGGATTTTTGTTATCGCGCGCAATGTCGATGAGATCGCTTATAACCGCACTTGCCGTAGCGCTTCCGCCCGCGCCAGGTCCGTAATACATACTCTCGCCGACGCAGTCTCCGTAGATGCTCACGCCGTTCATCACGCCATCGACTTTTGAGAGCATTTGATCCTTTGAAATGAGCGCAGGATGGACGCGCAGCTCGACTTTATTGTCGCACGCGCGCTTAGCTACCGCAAGCAGCTTGATTATGAAGTCAAATTCGCGCGCAAAATAGATATCCTCCTGCGTGATTTCCTCAATCCCCTCGATTAGGATATCTTCGGGATCGCCGTGCACGCCGTATGCGATGCTAGCTAAGATCAAAAGCTTATGCGCCGCATCGAACCCGCCGATGTCAAAGCTAGGATCGGCTTCGGCGTATCCGAGCTCTTGAGCTCGCTTTAGCGCGTCTTCAAATTTCTCGTTTTTTTGCATCATATTCGTAAGGATAAAGTTGCTCGTGCCGTTTACGATGCCGATTATTTTTTCGATACGATTGGCGCTTAGCCCCTCGCGCAGGGTTTTGATAATCGGAATTCCGCCCGCCACACTCGCTTCAAAGCCAAAAGGCGTATCGCCCGCTAGAGCTTGGAGTTTGTAGCGATGATAAGCCAAAAGCGCCTTATTTGCGGTAACGACCGCCTTTTTGCGCTTTAAAATTTTACTTACGATCTCGTAGGGCTTTTCTACCCCACCCATAAGCTCTACAAAAACGTCGATGTCGTCGCGCTCGATGATACTTTGCGCGTCGCTGCTAAGCGGAATTTGCACGTCCCTTTTTTTGCTCGTATCGCGCACGAGCCCGATTACGGGCTCTATGCTAACGCCCGCGCGGGCAAGGATTATATCTTTGTTTTTGATCAAAATATTTGCAACTTCGCTACCTACGGTGCCGACGCCTAAAATCGCTACCTTCATCAGATCTCTTTCAAATATTTTTTTATATTTCTAGCAGCCTGGCGGGTCCTGTTTTCGTTTTCGATAAAAGCGATCCGCACGTAATCGTCTCCCGCCGCGCCAAAGCCCACGCCGGGGCTTACGGCGACGCACGCCTTGGTAAGAAGCTGCTTGGAAAACTCCATGCTTCTTAGATGAGCCGCCGCGGGCGGTAATTTCGCCCACGCAAACATCGACGCGCTAGGTTTAGCGATCTGCCAGCCTGCGTCCGCAAAAGCGTCGATCAAAAAATTTCTACGCTTCTCATAGCTCGCGCGGATCTGCTCTACGCACTCCTGTGGTCCATCCAGCGCGATCGTGGCGGCTACTTGGATCGGCGTAAACATGCCGTAATCAAACCACGACTTGATCTTTTTAAGCGCGGCTACGAGCTTTTTGTTGCCGCTAACAAAACCCACGCGCCAGCCCGCCATATTGTAGGTTTTAGAGAGTGTGTACGCCTCAACCGCGACGTCTTTCGCGCCCTGAACCTCAAAGATCGACGGCGTTTTGTAACCATCAAAAGCGATCTCCGCGTAAGCGATGTCGCTGATGATATAAAACCGCTCCTGTCGCGCCATCGCCACGAGCCGCTCGTAGAAGCTCTTTTGCACGACGACGGTGGTGGGATTGTGCGGGAAATTTACGACGACGTATTTCGGGCGCGGAATGCTCTCGTCGAAGGTCTTTTGCAGATCGATGAAAAATTTATTCTCGTTAAAATTTAAATTCTCATCATAGGCAAGCGGGATTTTAACGACATTACCGCCCGCGATGATGAAGGCTTGGGTATGGATCGGATACGCGGGATCGGGCACCACTGCGACATCGCCCGGATTTATGATCGCGCTAGTTAGATGCACAAAGCCCTCTTTAGAGCCCATCACGGCGACGATCTCGCTTTCAGGATCCAAGATCACGCCGTATTTGCGCTTGTACCAATTCGCGCACGCAAGTCGCAGCTTGTAGATACCCTGGCTTACGGAGTAGCCGTGCGTCTTATCTTTTTGCGCGCTTTCGCAAAGCTTATCGATTATATGCTGCGGCGTTCTGCCGTCGGGATTACCCATCGAAAAATCGATTATGTCCTCGCCGGCTCTGCGCGCCGCCATTTTTATGGCATTGACCTCAGCAAAAACGTAATTGGGCAAACGCTCGATTTTTGAAAAACGAATTTCGTCAAACATCTCAAACCTCTTATCTTAAAGTAATTTTCAAGCTTTATTTAAAATTTAGCGCCTTAAACGCAGCGATCCGCTCGTGCTGCACGAAAGCTAAATTTCAAGCCTTTGTAGCGGCGCGGCGGCGCTTTTATATCGCTAAGGCGATTTTAAAATTTTACCACACTAAAATTTTAAAACCACCGAGACATTGATTGTTTAAATTTAGCGCATCGCAACCCTTTGCGGCGGAATTTAAATTTACGTCCGATCAAAACGATAGCGACCAAGGCCGCGGTTTTTACGCTGCGTCCTTGAACGATGCCCTTTAAATTTACCGCGCTACCGCAAGCGCCCGCAACGCTTGAAATTTTATCCGTACCGTTAATTTTACCTACGCCGTTTAAAATTTTATCCAAGGCGGCGCAGTTTAAACCTTTTAAATTTACACTCGCAAATTTAAATTTAAACCGAGCGCCGCAGAAAGCCAAAATTTTACTCTCAGCGGCGGCAAAAGCCCTAAGAGCGAAGAGCCACGCACGAGAGCGAGGATTTTACCACTTTTTGCCCTTGTTTAGGCGCAGAAACTCATCGACTGAAATTTTAGTGATATTGCCATCTTTGACGTGGAATTTTTGAGTGTTTCTTTCGCTGAAAGTTACGTTGCCATCGGCTTTGCCGAGCTCAAACATCCCATGACCGGTAGAGATTAGCAGTTCCTCATCTCCTTGCGAAGCTACGACGTAAGAGGTATTTATGACCATCTCACGCTTCTTGCCACTTTTTAGATCGATAATGCCTATCCACATCTTGCCGCGCGGGCTAAGCACGATATCTTTGCTGGGCGCCGGTTTGCTTTGCGTGGCGTTTTCATCGGTAGAATTTTCCTCAGTCTTAATGCTCGCGCGTTCGATCCTGATAGAGCGGTCCAGCGCGTTTAGCGAGCTTAAATTTTCATCCGCAGCAGCGGCTGCATTGGCATCTGATTTTAGTGCGAATTTTTTATCTGTAGCATTGTGTGAAACGACGTCGATACCGATGTTTTCAAGCTTTTTTTGAGTATTATTCACAATCGGAGCGTCAGAATAGGTGGTTTTGTTTTGTTCCCATAAAAGCGAGCCCAAAAATTCGCCGAAGCTTTTATAAAGTCCAAAATAAAAGATTGCGCCTATGATTAGTACCATCGCAAGCAGCCATAAAAGCCAGCCGCCGCCGCTTCGCTCAGGGCTCATCTTTCTGGTATAAACCTGCTCGACTTTGGCCTTTTTAACGGGCGCAAAGCCCTCTTTCGCGACCTCAAACTCGCTAAGCCAGTCCGATAGATCCAGCCCGAACTCGCGCTCTAAAATTTTAATATAGCCCTTCACGTTAAAATTTGCTAGCTTCTCGAAGTCTTTATTGATGATGTATTCTAAATTTTGCGCGTCGATGCGCGTCGTGCGCGCTATCTCGATGAGATCCATAGATTTTAATTTATCCAGATCGCTATTTTTTGGCTGCTGTGTTTGCTCCGGCTTCTCGGTTTGTTCCGCCTGCTCGTCCGTATTATTTAACTTCTCTTCTATTTCTTCCATTTAAAATTCCATCGCATAGTATCGCAAATGCCGCGCTTACGTTAAGCGAATCCCAGCCTTCGCGCATCTTTATTGATACCGCGCAGTCGCATTTTTTAAGCGCCCTAGCGGGTATCCCCTCTTCTTCGTTCCCCATTACGAGTGCGTTTTTCGCGCCGAGCTCTAACTCCTTAAAGCTCGTCCCGCCAGCACTCGCGGCGTAAATTTCAAAGCCGCTTTGTTTAAGCTCGTTTAGCACACTAAGCCCGTCTGAGGCCTTAACGATGTTTAGCTCATACGCTGCGCCCGAGCTCGCGCGCACTACGCCCGCCATATTTAGATTATTTGCGACGACGATCACGCTGTCCGCGCCCAAAGCATAGGCGCTGCGCATTATCGCGCCGATGTTTCCGACGTCGGTAAGCCCATAAAGGATCGGCACGAATTTATCGTCTTTGACGCTGGCCAGATCGCCGAAGCTAAACTCCTCCACCTCGGCCAAGAAGCCTTGATGGTTGCCGCCGCGAGCGAGGGCTTGAGCTTTTTTCGCATCGGCGCGCTCGATCTTTACGCCAGTCGCGGCAATCTTTTTAAAAATTTCTTTCTCGCACTCCTTAGCAAGGATGATGCGGATAAATTTCTGCGGATGCCGGTTTAAAAGGTGCAAAAACAGCTGCTTGCCGTAAATAATCATTTTGGGATTTTAGCGAAAAACGGTTAAAATATGACTTAGCGTATCAAATTTTTATATATTTCTTTGGCGGGTTCGCCGCTGATTTTTGAGAGCAGTTTCGCTTTTATTTTCGGCGCGATCTCAAGCGACAGAATATCTTCCTGCGTGATTTTTTCAAAGCTTTTCTCGCCTGCGCCGTCAATCACGACGCACCATTCGCCGTTTAAATTTACGCCGTTTAGGTTGAGTAAGACCTCTGCGGCGCTACCGAAAAATTTTGTTTCAAATTTTTTCGTAGCTTCTTTGATCGCAAAAATTTTGCGCTGTGCGTCGATCCCCGCGATCTGCTCTATTAGCTTTACCACGCGTTTTGGGGATTCGTAGAGCACGCACGGATAGGGGCTTTGCATTAAATTTAGGATCTGAGCTTTGCGCTGCGCGCCGTCATTATTCAAAAAGCCCAAAAAGCTAAATTCTTTCTCCACCAGTCCGCTTGCGGCGGCTGCGAGCAGCAGAGCGTTTGCACCGCTAAGCACCTCGTAAGGCGCGCCGCTTCGTTGCGCAAATTTTACGAGCGTAATTCCCGGATCGCTGATGCAGGGCATGCCGGCATCGCTTACGTATGCGCAAGCTTTTTCGCGCAGAAGCGCCGGATCAAAACTCGCGAAAAACTCCGCTTCGTTGTGCGTGTGCAGCGAGTAGAACTGTGAAATTTTAAATGAAATTTGAAATTTATCGGATACTACGTTTAGAAGTAGTTTTGTA
>CAURFS010000109.1:0-6814 GCA_963523845.1 uncultured Campylobacter sp.
TGATAGCATACATCAAAAATCCTTTAAAATTTGGTAGCCAAAAAGGCATTTGCCGTGCAAAATTTAAAAGCCCGTTTGGTATGAAACTTTGAATATTATCCGAAATTTTATAAATTCCTACTGAAACGCCTCGCAAAATTCCTACGAAATTTCAAATTTAAAGGGCTCGGATTTATTTTAAACTAAAGATAAATGTGCTACTATCGCAACGAAATTTTTGAAGGAGAATTTTATGAGAAATTTAATAGCTGCGCTCGTAGCAGCGGTATTTTTTATCGGTTGTTCCAACTGGAATATATCCAACGAACCAAGCGGAGTACGCAATCAAACAAAATCCCAAAGCAGTAAAACAAATATCGGCGGCGTAAATGATAAAGTCCAAGAGGTTTCCACCGCAGGCACCACCGATATGGTCGAAACGACCTTGCCCGACAGCACAGGTATGACTAATGCACCGAAAGACCGCAGCGATGCATTTCACATCAATCAAGTAATTTCTGCATGGAATAAACAGCCAGACTCTATCAAAACAACCGAAGACAATGGCAACATCTACACCTGGAAAAACTATAAGCCAGGCTGCGACGTATCACTTACCAGCGACTCGGAAGGCTACGTATCAAAATCCGCTATCAAATCAGCACTGTCTCAGTGTCTATAACCAACTTATCCGCGACGCCGAAATTTTAAAATTTCGTAAAATTTCGGCTTACGAGCGGGTATTGCTTCACCAAATCTAATCTTAAAATCCTACGGTTCGCTCTTAAAAATTTACTATACGTATTGTATAATCGAGGACTTTTAATCACTGGAGTAAAATATGAAGAAAATTTTATTTGTAGGTGCGCTTTTAGTGGCATTAAATAGCTATGCGGCGGCGGGCGAACACATCAAGGTCTATCACGGCGAGAGCTGCGGCTGTTGTCACAACTGGGCAAAATACATGGAGCAAAATGGCTTTGAAGTCGAGATGATTTCGCTGGCTGACGAGCCGCTTATCCAGAAGAAGAATGAGTTTGGGCTTCCGCTGGAGTTCGCTAGCTGCCACACCGCGATCATAGACGGGTATGTAGTCGAAGGACATATGCCAGCAGGTGAGATCCGCACGCTACTAAAAAATAAGCCTAAAGACGTTATCGGCATAGCAGTACCTGGAATGCCGCTAGAAGCGCCAGGTATGGAGCAAGGCTCACAGCCAGAGGTCTATGATGTGGTAGCGTTTAAAAAAGACGGCTCGTATCAAAGCATCGCCACTTACAAAGGCAAAGAAAAAATCAAATAATCCGCCGCTTTAAAGCGGCAAACTTACTTATTAGCTCGATAAAATTTTGCCTATTTATGGCTCGATGCAATTTGCCTTAGCCGGCGAATGCTGCCACGATCTGCAAAAATGACGCGCAAATTAATTTCAAATGCTAGCTATGATAAAGGGGATTAAAAATTTAAGTGGATGGGCTAATAGGGGTCGAACCTATATTCACAAATCCAGAGTTTGTTGTCCTGCCATTAGACGATAGCCCATTGCGGAAGCGGTATTTTATAGAATTTTGCTTTAAAAAAGCATAAGAGCGGGCGGAATTTTAAAATTTCGTAAAATTTTAGATCAAATTTAAAGCCCCGCTGCGCCGAAACGATAAAATTCAAACGCAAAAGCTAACGCTGCTTTCATAGGCTCCGATAAAAGAATATGGCTGCTCGCCGCGGAGCTAAATTTTAAAATTTGGCTAGTTTATCCTATATTCGCGCCTTTGCGAGCTATTTGTCGCAGGATGAAATTTTAGCATATGCGCCTGTCTTCAAAACATATATGTTTAGTGCTCGCTGGGCGGGTGCGACCTTAAATGCTATAAATCGCACCGAAAATCCGCAGCGAGCATAATTGCAACTAAACCCAAATACAGCGCCAAAATAAATGTCAAATAGGCTTGCGGCAAGGTTGCGCAATAAGGCCCGCCAAATACTCGCATCAGACGAAGTATAGAATTTATCGCGATTAGGCGGAGTCTAAACTAAAATCAAAGCCAGAATTTGAGTGCGAAGCTTGCATAAAATTTCTTGCAAAAGCCGTTCGCAGGCTCAAAAGATATTGCGAAATTGCGTAAAATTTGACTGCGGTGAAATTTTCTCATACATTGTGTTAATACAAACCGAAAATGAATAAAACACAATTACTCGAGGTAGCAAAATTTTCCCATACGTCGTTAATACCGAACATTGACAAATCATATCAAGCACGACGAACGGAGTGAAATCTCTCATATATCGTTAATACGGCACGGGCTATTTTGCTAGACCAGAGCAGAAATGTGCGAAATTTAACTTCGCGTATCGTTTGAACACCTAGAAAGCACCTTGCTCCCCAGCTAAATAGCGCGGACAAATTTTATATCGCGCGCTGTTTAAAACGCAAAATTAATTGGAATTTTAAATTTCGGGCGCGGGTTCGCTTATAAGTATTCGCAAAAATAGTGCATCGAAGCTAGAAAAATTTCGCTCCGTCGCGCCTAAAATTTCGATGAAATTTCGCGTATCAACTCAACCGCCTCTTTTGTGTCCGCGCATACGAACTCGAAGTGCGCCCGTAGCTCCGAGGCGCTGCCGTAGCCGCAGCTTACGCCCACGCTTCGCACCGCTGCCGACTTTGCCGAGATGGCGTCAAGCGACGTATCACCGATCATAAAGATATTTTGGCTAACAGAAGGCGTGATTTTGTCACTGCAAATTTTGTCATAACAAGGAGTGGAATTTAGCTCATGTGCATCATAAATTTTACCGCCGCGCGCTCCGCCTTTATCGCTCTCGCCCTCAATGTCGACGCCGCTCTTTTGGCTCTTATCGCCAGCCTCGTGTCTATCACTCTTTGCTTTGCTTAAATTTCTAAACGAAATTGTATCGGAATTTTGACTCGCGATGCTACTTAAATTTTGCTCGAAAACTTTGCTAGAATCAGGATCAAGCGCAGGAAGGCTCTTTAAATCAGGCGTTGAAATTTCACTCAAAATCGCGCTCCTGCCAGCAGCACTTGTGTTTTCATCGGCAGTCGCGTCGTGAGTTTTACCGCGAGCCGCATGCGAGCTTTTGCTAGCGGTCGCGCCGCAAATTCCTAAATTTTCGAGGGCCTTTAAGATCGGTTCGGCGCTTGGCTTGGGATTTTTCACATCCTCTCGTCCGACGATGGTGCCGAAAAATTCCGCGATACCCAGATGCTGCAATAAAATTTTAGAAAATTTCGATGTCTTGGTCGTCACGACGCCTAAGTTTGCAAACTCGCTCCCCGCACGAACCGCTTCGAACGCACCGCTTAGCAGAACGGTCTGATCCAAAAAAGTTTGCGCGTACCGCTGTTTGTAGGCGAGCACGAAATTCTGCACATCGCGCGTCACACCTAGACGTTCAAACATCACTTCTAACGGATACCCGATAAGCCTTTTAATTGCTTCGTCGCTAGGCTCCGCAGCGCCCAAATGCGCAAACGCGTAGTGAAAGCCGTCCAGTATCGCGGGCGTGGAGTCTATGAGCGTACCATCGAGATCAAAAAGCAGAGTGGTTTGAAATTTTGGCATTTTAAAATTTAGTTTGGATATAAAAAAAGCGGAGCCGAAGCCCCGCTTATGTGGATCTAGAAAAGATTATTTTCTAAATTTAGCATCTACGCGTCTATTTTGAGCGCGGCCTGCTTTAGTAGCGTTTGTAGCGATAGGCTTAGTCTCGCCGTATCCTACAGTGGTGATTCTGCTAGCATCTACGCCGAAGCTCTTAAGCGCACCTCCAACTGCAGCAGCTCTGCGCTCGGAAAGCTTTTGATTATATGCATTCGAGCCGGTGCTATCGGTGTGACCCTCTAGAATTACTTTGTAATCAGGGTGAGCTACTAGCACGTCGCTTACGTTTTTGATCTGGTTCATAAACTCAGGAGAAATTTTTGAGCTATCTGTAGCGAAATTTACGCCCAAATTTAATCTAATAACCTTCTCGCAGCCGTATTCATCAACAACTACACCAGCAGGTGTGCCTGGGCATCTATCGATATTATCGCATACGCCGTCGTTATCTGCGTCTTTGCAGCCTGTAGGAGCCGGAGCGGCAGCTGGAGCTGCGTCAGCATATCTCTTGCCAAAATCAACTGCAAAGCCTAGAGTATAGAACAATACGTGGTTGCCGTCGTCAAATCTGATAGCATCGCGTGCTTCAAGTTTTGTAGCGAAATTGTCGGTAATGTAGTATTTTAGACCCAAGCCGTATTGACCGAAGCCGCTATCTTGATCACCATCGTTGTAAACGTCTTTAGTGTAATCCATATATCCAAGACCTAGCAAGCCGTATAATTTGAAATTATCGGTAAAATTTACCAAGTCTTTTACAGCATTGATATGATAGTATTTAGCGTCAGGCTTATCGTTGCCTACTCTATGAGCTAAATCCTCTACGCCGATATTGCGAGAGTAATCAAAACCAACCTCTACTTGATCGATAAACGAATCTTGTAGATTTTTGGCAAGACGTAGACCGAACATAAAATTCGAATCCAAATCCATATTGCCCTCATGAGTCATTCCGCCAATAGTAGGGGTGATCTCCCAGTGATAATCAGCATCGCTAGCGAACAATGCGCCGGATGCACACAAGCTTAATGCAAGTACAACTTTCTTCATTAAACATCCTTTCAAATAAAGTTATAATTCGATATTACCATAAAATTTTTAAAGAATTTACAAATTTGCGACAATTTCGCCACAAATTTGTAAAAAACATTATCTCTTAGAGAACTGCGGACTTCTACGCGCTTTGCGGCGACCGAATTTCTTTCGCTCGACCACGCGACTATCGCGAGTTAGCAGACCTTTTGGCTTAAGAGCCGCTCTAAAATCTTTATCCATCGCGGCAAGCGCTTTTGAAATTCCGTGCTTTAGCGCATCCGCTTGAGCCGAATATCCGCCGCCCAAAGTCTGTGCGGTGATATCCATCGAGGTCTCTTGTTTAGTCGCTAAAAGCGGCTGAACGACCCTTAGTTTGATCGCTTCATGACCGCCTAGCCAAGTGTTTAGATCCATGCCGTTTACTACGATTTTGCCGCTTCCAGGTTTTACCCAAACCTTAGCTACGGCAGTTTTTCTCTTTCCGGTTGCATAAATTGTCGCCATGATTATTTTCCTTTTTTAGTTGTTTGCGCAGTATGAGGGTGCTCGCCGCCTTCATATACGAATAGCTTTTTGATCATCGCCTTGCCGAGCTTCGTCTTAGGAAGCATGCCGCGAACCGCAAGTCTGTAGAGCTTTGCGGGATTGTTTTTAAGCAGGTCTTGAAATTTCACGCTCTTTACGCTTCCGAAATAGCCCGAGTAGCTGTGATAAAGTTTATCGTCGCCCTTGTTATTGCCGGTAAATACGGCTTTTGAAGCGTTAATGATAACGACGTAGTCTCCGCAATCCACGTTTGGAGTGTAGCTTGGTTTGTGTTTGCCGCGTAGCAATACCGCAACTTCGGTAAGCATCCTACCGAATCTTTTGTCGGTCGCGTCGATAACGACCCAGTCGCGCTTAACTTCGCTAGGCTTTGTAATTTCTGTCATGGTTTCCGCCTTATTAAAATTTGAGCTGTGATTATATAGAAATATCCTTACGTATAGCTTAATTTAAGCTATTTTTAATCTATCTGCGCTCAAATTTTATCTAAATTTTAAAATTTTATCCCTCCTTATTCACTTCAATCAGCTTAGCGCCCGCAGCCTCGATAACCAGCACGAAGGCGCGCACCCGCGCATGCGGATAAAATTCGCGGATCACGCTTTTATACCGCGCCACTTGAGCTTTGTTTTGCACGAGGTATTTTTCGGAGCTTTTGTAATCAAAAAGCAAAATTTCATCCCGTCCAAAGCACGCCAGATCCACGCGCAAAAGATCACCCTCCGCGCTTTTTATCGGCATCTCTTTATAAGCTTGAGCGCTTCTTATCAGAGCTAAAAATTCCTCGTTTTTGCTTAGTCCTAGCGCCCGCGCCGCGATATTTTCAAAATCCGCATCATTTAAAAATTTAGCGTAGCGTCCTTTTGCTAGGGTTACTCCTCGCAAAATTTCATCCGCCGCAAATCCTTCGCTCATCTCCAGAGCATTGTGCAGCGCCTCGCCGAAATATATCGCGCTTAGCGCCTCCGCTTCGCCGCCGCCTGCTTTTTCTTGCGCACTTTGAGGCTCGCCCGCTACAAGCGCGATCTTTTTGCGCGGCGGCTGCTCTTCTGATTTTACGGAGCTTGGGATTACGTAGCCGTATTGAAAATCCGGGATATCCAGCCACTCCACGACACCCGCGCCCTTGGTCTTTTTGGCGTAAGGCGAAAAAAAGCTATAATTGTATTGATCTATTTTTGCCTCGGAGCGTTTTACGATTATGAGCGAGCGTTCGGCGCGGGTAAATGCCACATAGAGCTTGTTTATGTCCTCTTCATGCGCAGAGCGATCGTTTTCATCCATTAATGCTGTAAATTCCGCATCCAGGCTCTTTCTGCTCGCAAATTTATAAAAAATTCTCCACTTATGCGTGGTAAAATCATAGTCCGTCACGAGCTTTGAGCTCTCGCCCCGGTCTTTTCCCCCGATGCGGTCGCAAACGATTACGTGTGGGAACTGAAGCCCCTTGGACTTATGCACAGTCATAATTTTAATGCCGCTTTGTTCCTTGGCAAATACCTCCGTT
This sequence comes from uncultured Campylobacter sp., assembly GCA_963523845.1. GTDB lineage: Bacteria > Campylobacterota > Campylobacteria > Campylobacterales > Campylobacteraceae > Campylobacter_B. Next base: position 6,691 of record CAURFS010000109.1, read on the forward strand.
TCGTCGTTTGCAAACAGATACTCGCTAAAACTATTAAATTTTGCCAGCGTCTCGAAAAACAGCAGCAGATCTGGATCGACAAAATTTAATTTCAGCGTGCTAGCTATAAATTCTGCCGTTTTTT